>JBILJE010000170.1:0-7044 GCA_044377395.1 Rariglobus sp.
GTGTGCCGAAGGCGTACTCATGCAGATTGAGTGCGCCTTCGGTATCGGGGTCGGCCCTCCAAACGGCGTTGCCGCACGCCGAGGTGGTGTTGAAGTGGGTGGAAGTCTACCGGGTGCGAGCGGCCGGGGCAGACGTCACTCAGAGATTGGCGAGATCGAGGTGCGTATAGAAGAACTCAGCGCACTGCTGGTCGATCGTTTTGTCATCTTCCCTGTAGTTCCAGTAATCGTCAAAGCAGCTGTGGCCGGCACGTGGAATTTTCTTGAGCACGTTGTCCACCCCGACCTGATCCAAGCGATTGCGCAAAGGGATCGCATTGGATTTAAAGGGCACCTTCTTATCAGCTGCACCGTGCACGATAAAGGTCGGTGGATCATTGCGATCTACAAACGGGATAATGCCTCCGGTCGGACCCCACAGGTCAAGCACCACGGAAACGTGGGTTTGATAGCTGTTCTGGAAAGCGGCACTCATCGCGGTATACGCCCCGGCGGATCCGCCACCTATAGCGATGCGACTCGGATCAACCTTATAGTCGTCGGCTTTCGCGCGCACCCACCGCACCGCTTCGGCTGCGGTATTCGCGTCATTCAAATCATAGTTGATGGCGACGGTGACGTAGCCCCGCTTAGCCCAATTTTGGCAGAGTTTGACGATCTCGGGTATCTCTTTGGAGCCGTCTAAGCCGTGAAGGATGATGAAGGAGGGAAAGAGGGGGATGTTGTCCGCATTCTTGGGCGTATAAACATCGAGGCGAAGTCTCGGGTAGAGCTCCGAGTAGGGGATGTTCGTTTCGGTTTTATTGTAATCGAATCGAGAATCCTTGAATAAGGAGGGGTCCTGGGCGCGTGTGGACACGGCCAAGGATAAGAATAGCAAGACCAACAGTAGCAGTGGTGAGGTTGGGCGATAGCTCATAGGTGGTGTGGGGGACTTTAAGTTAATGGGAACGCTTGGCCCGAGAATAATAAACCGTTTGTTCGCTCAAAAATAAAAGCGGGTGGACGGTGTTAACCCAGCGAGCTGCAGGGGGACTTTGTCGTTGTCACATAGGACTAACAAGGTGATCCCCTTTGCTCGATGAGGCCGGATCATTGCTGGATGAACCCTGTCTTCAGTATCAGTGGGAGCATGGCCGGAGGGATCTGGGCACGGAGAAGGCGCGCACGATTGCTCGGCTCGCCGTGAGATACGCTGGTCGCGGCTGGCGCTGTCATGGGAGATGAGATGAACGCGAAGATGCGCTTCAATCGGCCTGGGATAGGGATGAAGATCCCGGCCCCTTCGACTTCCTCCACTCCGCTAGATCGGTGCCAGGAAGGTACGCCCTGGAATTTTTCAGGAGCGTGAACAACTGCTCGCGCATTTCCCGGGCTTTCTCTGGCCGGGTGAGCGCGAGATCATGGTTTTCGCCGAGATCCGCGTTTAAATCATACAGCTCGGTTCGCTGGTCGTCGTGGAAGAAAATCACCTTCCATTTTCCCTCACGCATCGCGCTGGAGGCGTAGTCGCCGGTCCGGTCCGGACGCGGGTTCGTGTTTTGCCAGACGATTGGACCGCGCTCGAACGCTTCGCCACGCAACGCCGGCAGGAAGTTCTCTCCGTCGATGTGTTGTTCCGGATGCAAGGGCAGGTTTCCGGCTGCCAGTAGCGTGGGATAAATATCCGTCAGCGTGATCACCGCCGATGAAATGCTGCCCGCCTGCACCTCCTGCGGCCAGCGCACGATAAAGGGCACTCGCACGCCACCTTCGTAGAGATGTCCTTTGCCAGCACGCAGCGGCAGGTTAGAGGTCGCCAACTCGCGCTTGTTGGTTTTGCCGCGATTGGACAGCCCCCCGTTGTCGGAGGTCACGATCACTATGGTGTCACGCTCCAGCTCCAGCTCTCGGAGCGTGGCCATCAGGGTGCTGAGACTACGATCCATCGAGAAGACCATGGCGGCGTAGGTCGCGTTGTCCTGATGCGCCTTTGTGGTCTCATCACGGTCGAGGTAGTCGGAGCCGTCGAACGTCAGTCCCACGATTTTCTTTTTGAATCGGGCGATGTCCTCTGCGGGCGCCTGCAGGGGGGTGTGCACGCCGTAGTGGGCGAGCACCGCGAAAAACGGCCCCGCGGCGCCCGACTCGACGTGTGCGCGAATAAAACGATCGGTCTCTCGGGTCAGCCGGTCGGCCAGGTATTCGCCCTTCGGCGCATCGTCGAGGCCGACGAGGGGTGAAACGGGTTCGCTGGATTTGTCGACGCGGGGGCGATTATAGGGGGCGAAGTGCGAGGCGACCGCCCCGGCCGCCCCGCCGGCAAGGTTTACGTCAAAACCGCGCGCCTGTGGTTCCTCAGCCGAGACTTTCGAGAGGTGCCACTTGCCAGCGAAAAAGGTGCGATAGCCGCCCGCCTGCTTCAGGGCTTGTGCCAAGTTTATTTCCCCGGGGACAATGCTTGAGATCGCGCCCTGCACCCGCTGCGGGACTTGGCCCCTGTAAAGTGAGTAGCGCGAGGGCACGCAACGCGGGTAGGCGACATACGCGTCGGTAAAACGCATGCCTTCGGCGGCGAGCCGGTCGATAGCGGGCGTTTCATACACGGGGGAGCCGTAGCAGGCTAGGTCGCGCCAGCCCAAGTCGTCCACGATCACGAGGAGAATGTTGGCCGGTTTGGCGGCCATCAGCGGAGCCGCGCGGGCCCCGCCGAGCCAGGCAGGGGAGACGAGACAGAGCAGGAGAAGCAGGGAGCGGTTCATGGGACGAGGGGGCGGCGCTGACTGTCGGCAGGAAAATTTTGCGAACCCACTGGAGCCGGATCGAGGTCCCGGTGTCATTTTTCATTCGCCGGCGCGCTGGGAGGCAATCGGCGCGAGCTGGCCGTTTCGCCTTAAAACCTGTTTGGAACGCGCATCGCCGGAGCGCGCGTCGCGACTCCTCGATCAAAACACCGGACGGTGTCTGTGGCCTCCAGGTGAGGCGGCAAACCCTCCGAGCATCGCCCCGGAAAAACGGCTGTGAGCACTTACGCGTGGCCGCTGGGCGAGTTGCCGGGGACGTCGCCGCGATCGGTTTGGGGTTGTCCTGCTTCGGCGGGGAGAGCGCCACGGTCACCGCCAGCCGGCGATTCCAATCCTCATGGCCGTGGTGCGCCGCGATCAGTCGCGTCGGCTCCACCCGAAACCACCAGGTCAGGTTTCCGTTGGAGAAGACCGGATAGCGTTTCCAGGTGGGCGGCGGGCGATCTCCGAAGATCGACTCGACATCCTTTCGGTGGTCCTTCGCGTCCGGCCACTCGTAGTGGTCGGCGCGGTGATTGTGCCCGTGAATCAGAGCAATCACGTTGTAGGGCGCAATCAGCCGGTAGTAGGCCGCCCGCTGGGGCCCCGACCACCAGTTCCACCCGGTGGAAAATCTGTCGAACCCGTAGTGGTGCACGAGGATGACGGGATCGCCGCTCGCTCCCACCACGTCCTGCAAATAGTCATGGAGGAAGGCCGCCGCTCCCTGCGGGTCTTCCCAGCTGCCCAGCGCTTGCTTGGACTTGTCGCGGTAACGGAAGGGGTGGTCCGGATCGGGCTCGTCGGCGGGGGCGAGGTTAAGCGTCACCACGTGCAGCCGACCGAGGCGGAACGCATAATGGTCGCCCCGCGGGCTGCGCGCCGCGAGCGCGCCTTGCGCGTCCAGCGCGTCCACATAGCGCGTGAAACCGCGGCGCGGGGGCCCGTCGGGATTGCCGTCGTGGTTTCCGTATCCGGGATAGATTGGCAGCCGACCGGTGGGCAGCGGCAGGCCTTCGGGCGGGTAGAGCGCCCGGAACCACGTCCATTCGCGCTCGCTGATAAGCGGCTGCGGATGACCGTCGACGAGGTCGCCGGCGATCACCAGCGCCTGCGGCGCCAGGGGGCGGTGCACGTCGAGCTTGGACGCGAGGTCCGGGGGCAAGCGGGTGCCGATCAGCCGCGCGAGTTTTCCGGGAACGGCCTGGGCCGTCTGATGGTATTGCGCGACCAGTTCGGCGATCTGCGTCGGGGACAAATCCTTGGGTGAACGTCCGATTGAGCCCAGATGCGGATCCGATATGCTGAGGAACTCCACGCTCTCCTCGGGCGGCGGCGCGCCGCTTGCCTCGGCGCTGAGTCCGACGAGGACCAGCGCCAGCCAGGCGGACACAGGAAGAAGACACCGACGTTTCATCCGCGGCGAAGGGAGGCGCCACCCCCCAGACTCTCGGGTGGCAGGGGCAGGAGGAAGGGCGGTCACGGTGTTCGTGACCACCAGAGCCGCGAGCTGGACGAGGGGGAACCGGAGTATGAACATGGTGGCAAGAGGCGGGGTTGATGTCTTACTCAAGGTGATGCGGACGATTAGGCAGTAAAACGCCAATGCAGGGCCGCTTGGATGCAAAAGGTGGCTTTTTTGGTCAGCTGGTTTCGCGCTTGTCGGCCTTCACGCGAACCTACGCCAAGCGACGGGAATGGGCGAGCGGGGGAGCCGCACCGAGTGCCTCCGGCCGATGTACCCATCGGCCATGATCACGGCCGTTTCAGTCAGGTGACTGGGGTCGCTTTGCGCCCCCCTATTGTTCCAGCGTAGCTTCTGACAGATTGCCTGCGGGGCCTTCGCAGGCCCTACGTCAGGCTGCGCTGCAACCCTTCTAACCCTGTACTCCCAATGTTTTCTCCAAAGATTCTGACGTATGTGATGCTCGGCCAAATGTTGGCGGTGATGTTTTTTGCGGCCCCGCTGAAAGCAGCGCCCTCGAGATTCGACAGTCCTGACATGGAGGCGGCCGTTAAACTCTTGACGAAGGCCACGTTCTCGAAACCTCAGGAAGCAGAGAAAAACCCTGCCCTCAAAATGGATCGTATGGCGTATCTGGTGCAGGCGCGCAAGGTGCTTGCAAACTCGACCCGGGTCGACTCACCCGCCCGCAGGCGGTCGCTCGAGTTCGTCAATCTAGCCATCTCGCAGCTTGAGGAAGGCCAGGAAAGCAAAGCGTTGTTGAGCACCAATGAAGCGCTTAGCATTCTGAAGAAATTCCTCAGTAAACAGTAGCCGCGAACGCCTCGGCCTACCCCAAAACAAGCTCCATAACGATGGACGGCAGGAGGTGGACCGCATCGACTGGACGTCTCGGGCGCGCGCGTTCGCTTGGCTGCGGGCGAGGCGAGCCATCCTCGCTAAAAGTCACTTCCAAGCCGTGTGGTCGTTTTTTGACGAAGCAACTCATTCTGATCGGCGTCGGGCTTACCGCGTCGCTGTGGGCCGGCGACCGGCCGCAGCCCAATGTCCTCTTCATCGTCGCGGACGACCTGAAGCCGCTCTTTTCCGCTTATGGGGAAGGGGTGCCCACGCCCAATCTGGACCGCATTGCCAAGGCGGGGACCACGTTTCTCAACGCCCATTGTCAGCAGGCGCTCTGTGCCCCCTCTCGCGCTTCGCTCCTCACGGGCCGACGCCCCGATTATACCCAGATATGGGATCTCAAAACGCAGATGCGCGACCGTCGCCCCGACATTGTGACGCTGCCCCAATACTTCCGCGCCCATGGTTACGAGACCACCGGCTTGGGCAAAATTTTCGATCCGCGCAGTGTGGATTCAGCGGCGGATGCGCCCTCTTGGAGCGTCCCTTTTGCCAAAAACAGCCAGCTCCGCTATTCTCCGGAAATCGGCGAGCCCTACGTTTTCTACCAATCGCCCGAGGTGCGCGCCGCCGCCGCCGGGCTTTTCCCTGCGGGTCGCAAACCCGGCTGGAGTACCCACCTAAAGCAATCCTTGGTCGCCCAAAAACTTTGGCGCTCCGTCGAGTCGGCCGACGTACCCGATGACGCCTACGACGACGGTGCCATGGCCGAGTACGTGGTGCGCACTCTTCCTGCGCTCGCCGCCTCGCCCAAGCCCTTCTTCCTCGCGCTCGGGTTCAAGAAACCCCACCTCCCCTTTGCCGCGCCCAAGAAATACTGGGACCTTTTCCAGCGCGACCAATTGCCCTTGGCGACCTTCCGCGAGTTGGCGGTCGGCAGCCCGGAGTTTGCCGCTCACAAGTTTGGCGAACTCCGCGATTACTCCGACATTCCCGCGCTCGGTCCCCTGTCCGACGAGCAGTCGCGCGAACTTATCCACGGCTACTACGCCTGCATTGCCTACCTTGACGCACAAGTCGGTCGTGTGCTCGACGCCCTCGAGCGCTCCGGCGAGGCTGACCGGACGCTCATCGTTCTTTGGGGCGACCATGGTTGGCACCTCGGCGATCACGGTCTATGGTGTAAACACACCAACTTCGAACAGGCTACACGCTCACCTCTGCTCATCTCCGCGCCGGGCCGAAAGGCTCCCGGCGGCAAGGTTTCCCGACCAGTCGAGTTTGTGGATGTTTTTCCGACGCTTGTAGAGCTTGCCGGACTCCCCTCCCCCGATTTTCCGCTCGATGGCGTAAGCCTCGCGGCCTGCCTGGACGAGCCTGGCGCTCGCACGAAGGAATTCGCGGTCAGCCAGTATCCCCGTGCCGGCCGAATGGGCTATGCACTCCGCACGGAGCGTCATCGCCTGATCGCGTGGTTTGAGGTTAAGCAGGGCGTCGCGGACGGTTCCCTGCCGCCTGAAGCCGTTGAACTTTATGATTACAAAATTGATCCGCACGAGACTCACAGCCTAACCCAAGATCCCGCGCAACGAGTTCTCGTGGACGAACTGCTCGGCAAACTGCGCGCCTTTCTCGCTGCCCAGTCGCGGGTGACTCACGCAACTGGATAACACGGCGTACGCCCCTCCCTATTGGACGCGCGAGACACGGTCTCCAGTCATTCGACGCAGGTACACCGGCAGTGGCCCGATTTCAATCTTCAGCACGCCGTCTTGGGCGCGGATGGGCGTGCGCTCGCCCAGCATCGAGATTACCTCCACCTCCGACGAACCGGTCCACGGCACCGTCACGCTCCGCGGTCCGGCCACCGCCCACCATACCTGCGTATCGGCCCCCTCACCGGGAGCACTTTCATAGTTGTAACCATAAACTCCATCCACGCCGTCGCAGCCGGCGCCAAGCAGCCGCGGATGC
>JBILJE010000119.1:0-8823 GCA_044377395.1 Rariglobus sp.
GCATCAGCGCCAACAAGGTTTTCAGGGCATACGCGGAGGGCCGCCAGACCGGCGGGTCGCCGGGTATGAGGATCCCTGAGTTGACGCCGTCGGTATCGACCAGGGACATATAGGCGAGGCGCTCGACACCCACGCGCAACGCCAAGAGGTAGCCGCGCACTAGGTAAGCCGCCTGCAATTCAAGTGACACCGACCGGTTCTCGCTGTCATCGCGAGTCGGCGCCAGCCGACCGCCAGATTCAGGATCGACCGACCAGTTCCACTCGGTCCACCACACCGGGCGATCCGTCACCCCCTGCTCTGCCAAGATGGAGCGCAGCTTGGCCAAGCTGCCCGCCGCCGAATAGGAGCGGAATGGCTGCACCCGCTCCACCTCCGGGGCGACGGGGGGCGCGTAGGGGTGGGTCGAGAAAATGTCATAGCTACCTGCCACCTCGGGCGAGGCGGCATGCACCGCGCGCACAAACGGCACATCCGCGCCCCCACCCCCCGAGGTGCCGAAGCCCACGACCTTCACGTCCGGCCACTCGGCCTTAATAGCGCGGTACGCCCGGGGCAGGAGAAGGGCGTAAAGTTGCTGCCGCACCCGATCCTGCTCCTGCCGTGCCTGACGCGCCTTTTGGTCGCCTTTGGGGGGACGCAGCCCCTTTTCCGCTAGGGGGCGGTCGAGATAAAACAGATTCGGCTCGTTGAAAATCTCGATGTGGCGCAGCGGCCGGTGGGGCAGCGCCGGATACTCCCGAAAAAACGTTCCATTCGGCCCGTAACGCCGCAGTACCTTTTGAACATCGGACACGTATGCCACGATGAACGCCTCGTCGCTCTCGAAGTCCGCCCGGTTACGCCACCGCCAGCCCAAGTCCGAGGGCGCCGGGAAGGGATCGCGCGCCGCGATCGTGAACATGACTTCGACGTCGTCTTCGACGAAAAGCCGCATGACCTCATCAGTGATCGGCCCGCTCAGCCGGAAATTGCGCCAGCCGATTTCGCGCAGGACGGCGTGCCTCCGACGGTACTCCTCCGCCCAACAGTAAAAGGCATAGACTGGCCGCGGGGTGCGCGGTGCCGCAATGATCCGTTCCAACGGCGGCAAGGCGGAGCTCTCCGGCAGCCGCCAAGAGCCGGGGATGACCGTCGGCTGCTTCAAGGGAGGCGGCGGCCGCATTTCGGCCGCCGCCAACGTCAGCACGCCGAGCAGAAACGCACCGGTCAGCCGCAGGGCAACTCGCGGCCAACCGGTGCGCAGGGATCGCCCCGGTTGTTGCGCCAGGCCACCCTCGTCCTTGGTCGGTGGCACCCGCTTAGCCCGGCCCGGTGGACAGCGCCCAGCGAGATCGTAGCTACGTCTTGAGTCTGCTTTGTCTTGGTCACGAGGGTTCGGCATGTTCATTTCGTAAGGGGCACCATTACGACCCAGCCCAGGCGAGCATGCCGGAACGATACTCTTTCGGGTCGGCGAGATTCACGGAGCCAAAGGCTCGCTCGCCGCGCGTGCTGAACCATTGCGGCCCCTTGGCATCCACGGAATACATCTGTCAAAGGGAACCGGCATTGAAGGCGTCCACTGTCTTGCCTGGTGTGAGATCATCGCGCACGAAGACGATGCCCTTCGAGGTGAGGCTGATCTGCCGGACAAGCGACGTGTCGAAGCTGGCATACGGGTCAACCTGGATGTGATCATAGCGTGGCGTTCTGTCAGCCGAGATGTAATGGTTCACATCGGAGCTGGCTGGCGCTCGACTCCCGGACTCATCGACAGCGTGCAGTGCGGACGCCGAACCAAGCAGCAGAGCGCTGAGGAGTGTGCGGAGTGGGCGGACGAGATTCATTTAGTTTATCATTCTTTCAATTTCGCGATGAGGAAGTCGACCATGGTGGCGTGTTTAACGTCGGTGGAGCCGGGGTAAACAAGTTCGCACGGCACCTTCAGCGCATCGCAATGTTCCTTGAGCTTCACACCGAAGTTAGCCGAGTGCACCGGATCCTTCTCTGGCTGGCCCATCGCGGGCGGTGTCTGGTAGTAGAGCCCCACGGGCGGGTCATCCGAGCTGACAAGTTCATAGGGTGAAAATTCCTTGATCAAGGGCAGGAACCGCTCGCGGTCCGCGTGGAAAACCTCGTTAGCCGTCAGATTGCGGGCACGGTCGCCGGTGATGCCCAAGGCACCGTGGCCGTGGACGTTCGTCGGCATCCATTCGCGAATCTGCTTGGGGTCGAGCGAGGTCTGGCCGCGGAATGCAGCCACGCAGAACAGGCGCGTTGACTCACGGGCGACCGGATCGCTGCTGGCGGGGTCAGCCAGGTCATCGTGGAAGGCAATCCACAGGCTCGTGCAGGCCCCGGCGGAAACGCCGCACGCGGCGACGCGGGATTTGTCGATGTTCCACTCCGCCGCCTTGGAGCGCAGGAACTGGATGGCGCGGGCGCAATCCATCATGGGCCCACGCAGGGGTGGCACCTCGCCGTCGGCCTTCGCTTCGACGATGAACCGGTATGCGATGGAGGCAACGGAGACGCCGTGTTTGAGGGCGTCGGGAAGGACCGTGTCCAGACTCAAATGCCGGTCGCCGCCCGTCCACGCTCCACCGTGGATGAAAACGATCAACGGCGCGGGCTTGTCCGTCTCTGCTTTCCAATAATGCAGCACTTGTTTCGGATGTTTCCCATAGGCCACGTCTATGAAAGTGGGCGTTGGCGGCACATACGCCGGTCGAGTGGCTCGTTTCTCAGCCGTCGTGGGATCGGACGGCTTTGCAGGCTGGCTATCAGTGGCGTGCAGCGCGGCCTGCGGCGCGAGCAGCAGGAAAGTGAGCAGAGTTAGGGTGTGTTTCATGGTTTTGGTTTATTTTTCGAGTCCCTGGATACACTAAATTTTAGATGCTAAAAACCCGGGACCCAAATTGCCCGAGGCGTCCACATAGCTCAACGAATTCCAAGGGAGGCTCATCGCGAAATGGCTCGATCAACCGGCCGCAGCCGCGTCGTCCGGCTCAGTTCGGGCGCCCCCCGGTCGGCATGAACTCCTGAAATTTTGCCGGCAGCAGATCCTTGAGCGCTGTTTGGGCTGTCGCGTACTTCGGTAACCCGGACACGTTGCGCAGCTCGTCGGGATCGGTCTTCAGGTTGTACAGTTCTTCGGAACCATCCGCATAGCGGATGTAGCGGAAATCTTGGGTGACGACGGCAAAGCTTCCCGGATCCGATCCAGCCACAATCACCGGCGTAGTCTTTTCCGCGTCCGGATTCTTTAACCACGGTACCAGGCTTTCGGCATCGAGCTCCGACGGAGGCGGGGGGCCCTCGATCAAATCGGCGATCGTCGGATAAAGGCTGAGCAGGCTCACCGGCCGGTTGCAGACCCCAGGCGTGCGCTGGCCCTTGGGCAGGCGGACGGCGAGGGGCACGTTCGTCGCCTCCCTCCAGAGGGTGAACTTCTCGAAGCGTTCTTTCTCGGCCAGGTGGTAGCCGTTGTCGCTCCAAAGCACGATGATCGTGGAGTCGCCGGCAGGACTTTCATCGAGCCCGCGCAGCAACCGACCGAGCATGGCATCGAAAAAGCTCACGCTCGCCAAATACCCCTGGATAGCCTCCTCTACCTGGCCGTTCGCGACCGACCATTGGTATAGATCACGGCCGAACTGCGAGACCACCCCGTCGGTCACAACGGCGCGCGGCGGAGCGAGGTGGGGCGGATAACCCGGCGGCACCATAATGCTCTCCAAGGGGTATTCCTTGTAATACTTTTCCGGGACATGGAACGGAACGTGAGGCCGGAACAATCCCACGGCGAGAAACACGGGTTTGTCCTGAGGCTTGCGCAGCTCGCTCAGCGCCCAATCGACCACCTGGTAATCCGACATGTCCCGATCCTCGACGGCGAGCGGCGTCCAGTCGAAATGCCCCGCCGGTCGGCCAGCCGCCTTGTTCTTGGAAAAGTAATCAAAGGGAGGGACCGGTTGAAAGGGCATCGGCCGGTTTTTGTCGGGGAAATACTCATCCCAGACCGCCGGATCGTTCTCGTGCTCGCTTTCGTACTGCGTCGCATGGAACACCTTGCCGCTGCCCTTCACCCCATAGCCCGCTTGGCGGAGGTATTCCGGCAGGGTGACGGCGCGGGCAAGCGTCGGGGCCTGTCGCCAAGACGGGTTGCGGGTGCTGGCGAGCTTGAGATTGCGAACAATGCCCGTTTCCAACGGGCTGCGCCCGGTCATCACCGCCACGCGCGACGGATGACAGCTTGGCGAGGCACACTGCGCATGGGTGAACACGGTGCTTTGGCTCAGCAACTTGTCCAGGTTGGGCGTGCGCGCCGGCTTGTCCGGCCGTAGGACCCAGGAGTTGAGATCATCGACCGCAATGAAGAGTATATTCGGCTTCCGAGCCGATGGTACCGCAACCACGCTGGCCGCCACCGCCTCCGTCTTTCCCAGCCGCGGGATGGCAACCGGCGATTTTTTGAGCGGGGACGGGGCGACTTTTTTCAGCTCCGCACCGGTCCGGCCCAGGTGAATCGAATCAAAATAAACGACCGCCCGCTGGGGGCACGCCGGCCGGTAAAGACCGACCTCGATGAAATACTTCCTCTTGGCACCATCCCCGATCGGCATATCGTCCACGGTTTTAACCAGCTCGCCATCGCACCAATACCGCACGGAACCGTTGGCCGTGGCATTGGGCGTGACCTCCAGGATGATGTCGTGCCAGCGGTTCCGCTCGAGATGATTGAGGGGAATGGTCATGGATTTGTCCTTGTTCTTGACGTGCAGCTGAAGCTTCAGGCTGCCCGGCGTGATCGAAAGTGTGACCAACGGTTTCCCGTTCCACCATTCGGTTAGCATTAGCGGCTGGCCCTGAAGTTCGTACTCGTCGGGGATAAAAATGGAAAAGGCGACCGCGCGCGTTTCATTCCGCGTGGCGAACTCATCCAAGTCGCCGTGGCAAACATCGATAAAACACTTCTCGCCGGGCGTTTTCCTGCTGGTGTTGGGCTCGATCGTGATTTTCAGCGATTGCTTGCCCTCACGGCTGAATTTTCCGCTCACCTCCGGCGGGCGCACAATGCCTGTCGAGACGCTCCATTTGGTTGCGACCTTGTAATCAGTGCCCGCGTCGGTGAGCCGCCAAAAACCGTTGTCCGGCTTACCCTCAAGGTAGTCACTGATACGCACGTCCTCAAAGTTTAGGCTTCGGTAGATTTGCGCGTTGAGCGAAGCGGACAGAACTAAAAAGTACGCGGCGATAAAAAAACGCCAACCCGACGACGCAGAAGGCGCCCCCGGTAGACGCCCGCCAGCAGCAAGGGTCTTCACTTTACTCGCTAAACCTGCGCGTAGATTAGAATGGGGTAGCATAACGGAAATTACTGATTTTTCATGTTAATGGTTTCAAGAAGACACGCAGAAATCGAGGCACCGGCCGTCGTAAAGGCTCGAAGCCGTATCTATCTGGGTAAGCGAAGGAAAGCGCCTCGCACTTTTAACTAACGCCTAAACCGATCCCCCCGACCAGCCAAAGCACATGACCCAAGCGCACACGATCCTTGCTCAATGGTGGGTATGGACGGGGTGAGGTGCGGTGCGAAGGTGGTGCGGAATCCCCATACGGAATATCCATACGGAGCTTTGCCGGCGTCGTCCGGAGCACAGCGATTGCGGGGTTTAGCCGTAAAGTTTGGCTTTTTAGGGAGTGCGGGTGACTTGCACGCGGAGGAAGCGGCGGGGGGCATGAGTGTTCACGGCCGTGACGTCGCGGTAGGTCACAGTTTCGGTGCCGTCGCCGTTGGGCGTCGCGGCGCCAAGCAGGAGGGCGTCGCTCGTCCACACGGGCGTGCCCGCTAGTTCGGACGTGCTTTGCACTGCGTAGGCGAGGTCGAGTGCAGGCGCACGGCGGCGGAAGGTGAGGGTGAGGTAGTTCATGCCGTCCAGGTTTTGCAGGGCGGAGGTCAAGGCGGTGGCGGAGTCGGCGACGCGGGGTTCGCAGCCGAGCGCGAATTCGGTGAAGTTGTTTAACCCATCTGCATCTGGATCGGCGGTGGCGCTGCTGATCGTGGGGGTGGCCAGTTCAACGGTCGTGAAGCGGTTAGTCTGCCAGGCGATGTAATCTGCGGAGAATGCGGGGTCGGGCGCGCCCTGGTCTTCCTTCAGCTCCTCACCGGACCGGCCCAGGCGGATCGAATCAAAATAAGTGACCGCCCGCTGCGGGCACGCCGGCCGGTAAAGACCGACCTCGATGAAATACCGCCTCGGGTAGCCATCACCGATAGGCAGATCGTCCACAGTTTGCACCAGCTCGCCATCACACCAATACCGCACGGAACCGTTGGCCTCGGCGTTGGGCGTGACCTCCATAATGATGTCGTACCATTGGTTCCGCTCGAGGCGATTGAGGGCAATGGTTTTGGATTCGGCCGTGTTCTTGACGAGTAGCGCAAGGTTAAGGCTGCCCGGCGTGATCGAAAGCGTGACCCACGGATTCCCGTTCCACCATTCGCTTAACATCAGCGGCTGGTCCTGAAGTTCGTACTCGTCGGGGATAAAAACGGAAAAGGCGACCGCGCGCGTTTCAGTCCGGTTGGCAAACTCATCCTCGTCGCCGTGGCAAACATCGATCAAACACTTCTCGCCGGGCCTTTGCCCGCTGGTGTTGGGCTCGATCGTGATTTTCAGGGACTGCTTGCCCTTACGGCTGAATTTCCCGGACACCTCCGGCGGAAGGACAATGCCTGCCGATACGCTCCATCTGGTTGCAACCTTGTACTCAGTGCCCGCGTCGGTGAGGGTCCAATAACCGTTATCCGGCGTGCCCTCAAGGTATTCACTTATACTCACTTCCTCAAAGTCTAGGCTTCGGTAGATTTGCGCGTTGAGCGCGTCGGACAGAATCAAAAAGTATGCGGCGACGAAAATCAGCCAACGCGATGACACGGAAGGCGTCCCTAGGCGACGACCGCCATCGGCAAGCGGCTTCACTTTACTCGCTAAACCTACGCGTCGATTAGGATGAATAACCATACCAGAAATCACTGAGTTTTTCGTATAAATAGATTCAAGCGGACACGCAGAACTCAAGGCACCGGCCAGCGTAACGGAGCGAAGGCGGATCTATCTAGGTAAGTGAATGAATGAAAGCGCCTCACGCGCTTATTGAACGCCTAAGCCGATCTGCTGACCAGCCAAGGCACATGGCCCAAGCGCACACGATCCTTGCTCAATGGTGTGTATCGACGGAGTGAGGTGCGGCGCTCAGGTGGTGCGGAATCCCTATACAGTGTTTTGCCGGCGTTGTCCGGAGCACAGGAATTGCGGGATGTAGCCGTAAAGTTTGGCGCTGGGCCCTGTTTAGGGGCTGCGGGGACTTGCCGTGGAGGAAGCGGCGGGGGGGCGGGTTATCGCAAGGCTGCCTCCGGCGGTGCGGGGCATTTGCGTCAAAGCGTCCGGATTTCTCGTTGGCCTTCTTCCATAAAAGGGAAGTTCAGGAATTTGGGTGGAGATACGTCCAGAGGAATTCAATCACTGCGGCGGCACCGCCGGTTGTCGCGCCCTCTACATCGTTGTCGCCGAGCAAGCTGCCTTTCGGCGCGTGTATCGTTTTGATCGGAATCCCGAGTTCGCGACAACGGGCAGCAACCAGCTGCATATGCTTGGGGTGGTGAAGCAAGTGCCCCCGGCTCTTCGGCTCTCCGTCCGGTTGCGAGCAATACAGGAACACGGGCGGATCATCGCTGCTCAACTGACTGAGCATGCTACAATCCGCAAGGACCTTCTGCCCTAGCGGAGTCGCATAATCCCCTTCGGTTCGAAAGTGGTAAAATGCTGGACCTTCTTCGGGGGAGGTGCGCCACCCGGGTTTGAACGGGTAAACGACCTGCTCCCATTCCACTAGATTAAAAGTGGCCGCGCCGTTGAACATGCCTGCAGCCCGCAGCCGAGACGATTGCCGCAAAACCGGATCAGTCGCTAGTGGGTCGGCGAGGTCGGCTCGGGTAGCCAGCCAAAGTGAAGCGCCGGCGCCGGCGGAACTGCCGAACGCGGCCACCCGATAGGGATCGATGCCAAACTCCGTCGCATTTGCCCGCACAAACTGGATCGCGCGGGCGCAATCCCGAAGAATGTCCTGGATCGGTGCATCCTTTAGGAATCGGTAGTTTACGCTCAGGAAGGCTGCGCCTTTGCCGAGCGTCTCCTTGACCAGAGCGTCGTCCACCCTCGATTTATCGCCGCCCACGAAGCCGCCGCCGTGAATGAACACAATCAATGGCGCCGGTTTGCTCTCATCCTTCGCCTTCCAGAAGTCGAACCGGTTGCGTGGATGCGGACCATAGGATACGTCGACGCGGTCGGGGGCGATGCCCCAGCGCGCCTTGTCGCCTTTGGGCTTTCCGGTTCCTGCCTTTGACCTCTTCCCGTAGGCCCGAGCTTCTTCTATAGTCAGTGTTCCATCGCGATTGCTATCAGCCTCTGGATAGCGTTTGAGCCACGTCTGCAGTTCCTCGTGCGTGATTGTTTTTTCCGCGACCAAGCGCGCGTAATCCGAGCGGCGCGTTACAATATCCTCTGCTTGACTCGCCTGCTGTGCGCTCTCGACGGGCACGGCCCACGCGCTGCTGATCCAAGTCGCGGTTATCACTACAAGCAGCCAGCGCGACGCGGGGGCAAATCGGACGGGCTTTGTCGTGGGACCGGGCGTGCTCCGGTTCCGCATGACGTCAGCCGGGAATGGGGTGTCTCGATGAGTGCGGAGAGGGAATTTTGGGCAGAACATATGGAGTAGGAATAAGGGGGACGCGGTCCGACTCGCTGAACAATCGAATTTAGCAAATGGGTT
>JBILJE010000268.1:0-4347 GCA_044377395.1 Rariglobus sp.
GCGTTTCAGGGGCGGGAGGGGAGGTCTTTTTTGAGTTTATCGACCTTGGGCTTGATCACGTAGGTGCAGTAGCCTGCATTCGGGTTTTTGGCGAAGTAGTCCTGGTGGTAGTCCTCGGCGGGCCAAAAGCGCACGAGCGGCACGATTTCGGTGGTGATGGGCTTGGTGAAGGTCTTGGCAGCTTCTACAACAGCCTTTTCGGCGGCGGCTTTTTGCGCGGCGTCGGCGTAGAGGATAATCGAGCGGTACTGGCTGCCGTGGTCGTTGCCCTGGCCGCCCACCTGCGTGGGGTTGTGGACTTTCCAGAAAAAGCTGAGCAGCTCCGCGAGCGTGATTTGCGCCGGATCATAATCGATTTTTACCACCTCGGCGTGGCCGGTGTCGCCACGACCGATTTGTGCATACGTCGGATTATCCGTGGGGCCACCGGCATAACCGCAGGTCACCGCCGTCACGCCTGTTTTGAGTTTGTAGGTGGCATCGAGGCACCAAAAACAGCCGCCGCCGAGCACCAGCGAATCAGCGCGGACTGCGGGGGCGGCCAGCAGGGCCAGGCCGAGGGCTGCAAAAAGAAGGGGGAGGCGCATAACGACAGTGGGTTAGGGTTTGCCCGTGGGGGTGGCAGGTGTGGGGGTGGCAGCGGTACTTTTTTGTTTCGCAACCCAGGTGTCGTACTCCTTGCGTGGCATGAAACGGATCGAGGCCGAGTTAATGCAGTAGCGTTTGCCGGTGGGCTTGGGGCCATCGGGGAAAACGTGGCCGAGGTGCGCGCCGTCGTTGGCCACATGGACTTCCGTTCGGCTCATGCCGTAGCTCACATCGGTTTGCTCTTTAATAAAGAGGGGCTCGATGGGCCGAGTGAAACTGGGCCAACCGGTGCCGCTGTCGAATTTGTCACGGCTGTCGAACAGGGGGGTGTCACTGCAAATCGAGAAGTACACGCCGTCCTCGTGGTGATTCCAATAAGTGTTAGAAAAAGGCGGCTCGGTGCCCTGTTGGCGGGCGACCTTGAACTGGAGCGGCGTGAGCAATTTTTGCCACTCCGCGTCGGTGCGTTGCAGGGTGGTTTTGGACATGTCGATGATGACTTTGGAGGGCAGGCCGCAGGCTGAGATACAGGTGGAGGCGTCGGCGGCACCGGTCGAGTTGAGATGGGTCATGGTGGTTTGAGCGAAAAGATGCGCGGCTAACAGTGGGGAGCAAAGCAGAAGGAGGGGCGATTTCATGGTTTGGGTGAGAGGAACCGGGCGAGGGGTTTATTCCCCGAATCTTGTGGGGTGCCTCAAGTCACATCGGGCAGGAGCGGTATGGGCATCTCCAAAATCTGCCGCTTGGCTTCGAGCTTGCAAGCGGGGCGCGCGCCCCGAGCTTGGTGCCCACATGACAAAACCTTTTAAACCCAGCGGGCCCGTGGATGCTTGGACGACCTCGGCCGAATTGCTGGTGCGCTGGCTCGAAAACAAGGAGCGCGTCGACGCTCTTCTCGACAGCCTTCCGCGCTCCCTTGGACGCACCGAGCGTGCGCGTTGCCAGCACTTGCTCTTCGGCGCGGTGCGAAACCTCGGTCGTATCGAGGCGATTTTCACCCCGCTGTTGGCGCGTCCGCCGCGCCCGATCGTTAAGGCCGTGCTGCTGCTGGCCGGTTACGAGCTGATCGAGGGTGGTGGCGACGGCCACACGGCCCGCGTAGTTCACCATGCGGTCGAGCAGACCAAGACCATCGCCAGCCAGCCCGAGGCGAAAATGGTCAACGCCATCGTGCGCAAAATCGCCGCCGCTCTCGCCGCGCAAACCGAGCCGGCCAAGTCCGCTGGCGCCATCGAATTGGCGGCGTATTACTCGCACCCCGAATGGCTGGTGCGCCGCTGGCTGGCCCAGTTCGGTGCCGCTGCAACCCGCACCTTGCTCGAGTGGAATCAGAAACCCGCTCCCGTCTACGCACGCTGGCGCATCGCTGGCGGCGCTCCGGCCGAGGCGGATGCGGCGCTGTTTACGGCCACCCCTTGGGCTGGTTTTTATGAGGTGAAATCGGGTGCGTGGTCTCGCGTCGAGACGTTGATCAACGAGGGCGTTATTTTCCTCCAAGACCCCGCCACGCGCCACGCCGTTGAGTTGCTCGCGCCGAAGGCCGGTGAAACCGTGCTCGACGCCTGCGCTGCTCCCGGAGGTAAGAGTCTGGCGATCTCTGACGCGATGGGCGCGGGCCGTGTTGTCGCGCTCGATTTGGCCGGGCCGCGCATCGAGCGGCTCACGCAAAACCTCTCCCGCGCCAAGGGCGACGTGGCGCTCGTCCAGGGCGACGTGCTGCAGGTCGAGCGCCTCGGCGTGTTTGAGGAGCACAATTTGCCCAAGGCCTACGCTGCCGTGCTGCTCGACGTGCCGTGTTCCAACACCGGCGTCATGCGCCACCGCGTCGATGTGAAGTGGCGCCTGCAGGCCACGGACTTTTTCAAGCACGCCTGCCAACAGGGCGAGATGCTCAGCGCTGCGGCTCGTTTGGTGGCTCCGGGCGGGCGGCTGGTGTATTCCACCTGCAGTCTCGATTCGGAAGAGAACGATTCGGTCATCAAGGCGTTCCTGGAAAAAACGCGTGGGCGTTTCACCCTGGAAAGCAAACGCATCAGCCAACCGTGGACTGACGGCCACGATGGTGCTGCGGCGTTTGTGCTGCGCAAAGCGGTGGGCTGATTTTTAAGGCCGGCCTCCCTGTGGGCACCGGCCCTTTGGCCGCTCACTTCTCCGGCTGCGGCAGGCGGGTGCTGGCGATCCACGCACCAATCGCCATCACTGCCGCGCCGATGAACACGGCCTTCGCCCCGAGCGTCCAAAACACGATGCCGGCACTGATCGGCGTAATCGCCCGCGAGAGTGAGCCGAGCGAGCGGAAAATCCCCAGCACCCGGCCTTGTTCATCGGACCCGGCGTACAGCGAAATGAGCCCCGTCGTCGAGGGGTTAACCAAACCCGAGCCCAGAGCCAGAAGCCCGACGCCCGTATAAAGCCAGAAGGGCACCGGCGCGAAACCGATGCACAGCAGGCCCACCGTCGAGATGAGCAACCCACTGCCTAGCACGCGGGTCTCGGGTACTTTTTGCAGCAGACGGCGCACGATAAAACCCTGGGTGATGATCGAGCACAGGCCGAGGAAGCCCATCAGCAGGCCGTTGTCGCGGGCCGAGTAGTTGAAGCGTTCGGCGCTCAAAAACACCAGAGCGGCCTCCATCGCGACGAAGGCGATCGAGTAAACAAAGGCCACAACGTTGACGCCACGGATACGCGCATCGGCCAGCGAGAGGATGGCGCCGAGGGGGTTGCGCAGGCGGGTTTCGCCGGGGGCGGTGCGGGCCTCGGGGGGGCGGGTTTCGCTAAAGCGGCGGTAGATCCACACCAGGTTAACCGCACTCATTGCCAGCGAGAGCAGCGCGGGCACGGAAAACGGGTTAACTCCCCACGCGGCCAGACCCGGGAAGTGGTCGAGCAGGTTGATGTGGGCGGTGAACGCGCCGATCATCGGGCCGGTGACCAGGCCAAGACCGAAGGCGGCGCCGACCAGGCCCATGGCCTTGGAGCGTTCGGCGCGGGTGGTGACGTCGGCGACGGCGGCGGTGGCGACGGAGAGGTTACCGCCAAACGCCCCGGCGATAACGCGGGCGGCCAGGAACAGCCAGAACGAGCCGCTGACCACCCAGAGCAGGTAACTGAGGGCGGTGCCCGCGACGGTGAGCAGCAGGATGGGGCGGCGGCCGCGTTTGTCGGAGAGCGTGCCCCAGAACGGCGCGAAGACGAATTGGAGAAGCGAGAAGACCGAGCTGATGATGCCGCCGAAGAGGACCTCGGGCAGGTGGGTTTCGTTGCCGAGGGCGCGGGCGAGGGAGTTGATGTGTTCCAGGAGCCAGCCGAGCAGGCCGCTTTGGCCGTCGACGGCGAGGTAGTGTTTGAGCAGGTCCGGCCCGAGCGGGAAGATGATCGAGAACCCAATGAGGTCGATGTAGAGCGTGAGGAAGATCACGCCCAGGGACAGGGAGCGTTTGGGCGCGGGAATCTCGGTGGTGGACATGGGCAAGAAATGCACAGGAAAACGACTCCGCGAGCATAGCCAAGGCGCGAATCGGTGAAAATGGACGGAGCGGGGGGAGCGGGGGGAGCGGGGGCCAAGGAGCAATGACCAATGACCAAGGGCCAAGGACCAAGGAGCAAGGGCTAAGGACCAAGGGCCAAGGACTAATGACTGCGCAGGGGGGCGGTTGGCTCGGACTGGTTGGACGCTCAACATCCAACCTTCAAAGGGGCTGCAGGATAATCCGGGGCGCCGGGGACTGGTTAGGGACGGGAAATGCGCAGCCTGAT
>JBILJE010000252.1:0-4704 GCA_044377395.1 Rariglobus sp.
TCGACGAACTGCGCAACGACATCACGCGCCTGACGCCCGCCAGCTTCGAGCCGACCATCGACTACGTCGTCACCAAGATCCCGCGTTTCACCTTCGAGAAATTCCCCGACGCCGACGCCACGCTGACCTCGGCGATGAAGTCCGTCGGTGAGGCCATGGCGATCGGGCGCACGTTTAAAGAGTCGTTCCAGAAGTGCCTGCGCTCGCTCGAAACCGGTGCGCGCGGCTTCGGCGGCGGTGGCGGCAAATGGGGCGGCGACGAGCTGCCCGACGACAAGACCATCCGCAGCAAGCTGGCCACGCCCAACGCCGAGCGCGTTTATTACATCCGCTACGCCTTCCTGGCCGGCTACACCTGCGACCAAGTTTTCGATCTCACCAAGATCGACCCTTGGTTCCTCATCCAGCTCAAGGAGATCTTTGACATGGAGCAGGAGCTCAAGAAGTCCACCCTCGCCACGGTTACTCCGGAGGCCTTCCGCCGCGCCAAGCAATTTGGCTTTTCCGACGTGCAGCTCGCGCACTTTTTCAAGAGCGACCTCGGCAGCGTGCGCTCCGAGCGCAAGACCCGCGGCATCAACACCACCTATCGCCTCGTCGACACCTGCGCGGCCGAGTTCGAGGCGTTTACCCCGTATTACTATTCCTCCTACGGCGACGAAAACGAGGTCGTGCCTTCGACCAACGGCAAGAAGAAGATCATGATCCTCGGCGGCGGCCCCAACCGCATCGGCCAGGGCATCGAGTTCGACTACTGCTGTGTCCACGCCTCCTTCGCCCTGCGCGAAATCGGCTTCGAGACGGTCATGGTTAACTCCAACCCTGAAACCGTTTCGACCGACTACGACACTTCTGACCGCCTCTATTTCGAGCCGCTCACTCTGGAGGACGTTCTTGAGGTTTACCAACAAGAGAAGTGCGACGGTGCGATCGTGCAGTTCGGTGGCCAAACCCCGCTCAACCTCGCCACCGCGCTCAAGGCCAATGGCGTTAACATCATCGGCACTTCGCCCGAATCGATCGAGGCCGCCGAAGACCGCAAGCTGTTCTCCGCCATCCTGGAGACGACCGGCCTGAAGTCCCCCGCGCACCGCACCGCGCTCAATGAGGCGGACGCCCTCGCTGCCGCCCACGCGATCGGCTTCCCCGTGCTGTTGCGCCCCAGCTTCGTGCTCGGCGGCCGCGGCATGTTCATCGTTTACAGCGAACAGGAGTTCCGCGACGTCGTGCGTCAGGCCTTCGACGTCATGCCCGGCAAGCCCGTGCTCATCGACAAGTTCCTCGAAGACGCCATCGAGCTCGACGTGGACTGCATCAGCGACGGCGAGACCTCGGTCATCGGCGGTATGCTCGAGCACATCGAGTTCGCCGGCGTGCACTCCGGTGACGCCTCGATGGTCATGCCCCCGCACACCCTGTCGAAGGAGATGCTCAACACCGTTCGCCAGGCCACCTACGCCCTCGCTAAGGCGCTCAAGGTGATCGGCCTCATGAACGTGCAGTTCGCCATTAAGGATAACCAGCTCTACATCCTTGAGGTCAACCCGCGCGCCTCCCGCACCGTGCCCTTCGTCGCTAAAGCGATCGGCGTTCCTTTGGCCAAACTCGCCGCCAAGGTCATGACCGGCAAAAAGCTCGCCGAGCTCGGTTTCACCCGCGAACAAACCCCCAAGCACTGGTGCGTGAAGGAAGCGGTTTTCCCGTTTGTGCGCTTCCCCGGTGCGATGATCACGCTCTCTCCCGAGATGCGTTCGACCGGCGAGGTCATGGGTCTCGACGAGGATCTGGGCATCGCCTTCG
Source organism: Rariglobus sp. (assembly GCA_044377395.1). Taxonomy (GTDB): domain Bacteria; phylum Verrucomicrobiota; class Verrucomicrobiia; order Opitutales; family Opitutaceae; genus Rariglobus. The sequence goes on from JBILJE010000252.1 coordinate 1,801, forward strand.
CCAAAGCCCAAGCCGCCGCCAAACCCGGCCTTCCGGTTAAAGGCAACGCGTTCCTCTCGGTGAAGAACTCGGACAAGGCCAACGTCGTCGAGCTCGCCCGCAACCTCTCGGCACTCGGCTTCGCCATCTACTCGACCAGCGGCACGGCCGACCACCTCGCCGCCAACGGCGTCGCGGTTAACCGCCTCTGCAAGATCGACGAGGGCCGCCCGACCGCCGTGGACATGATCAAGAACGGCCAGATCCAGCTCGTGATCAACACGCCCGGCGGAATGATTCCGCGCAAGGACGAGAACACGATTCGCCAGGCCGCCTACACCCACAGCGTGTGTATCATGACCACCATGACAGGCGCGAAGGCGGCCGTTCAGGGCATTCAGGCGCTCAAGAACAAGCGCGTCGGGGTGCGCCCCATTCAGAGCTACGTGGGCAACGTCGCCACCGTCTAAGTTAACCCTGCTCCATGTCGTCCGCCGCCCCCGCCGCCACTCTCGTCGCCCTGTTGCATGGTCCGGACCAGCCGGGTTTAGTGGCGCGGGTGGCGGGCTGGATTTTCGAGCGTGGGGGCAACATCCTCCATGCCGACCAGCACCGTGACATGGAGGCGGGGATCTTCTTTCAACGCGTCGAGTGGGGTCCTTCCCAGGGCGCCGCTTCGGCCGACACGGCGGGCTTCCATGCCTTCGCGGCTTCGCTCGGCATGCAGGCGCGGGTGACCGCCTCCAGCCATCGCCCGCGCGTGGCGATTTTTGTTTCCAAGTTTGACCACTGTTTCCACGACCTCGTGCTGCGGTGGAAGTCGGGCGATTACGCCTGTGAGCTCGTAGCGATTGTCTCCAATCATCGCGAACTGGAAGCGTCGGCGCGGGGTTATGGCCTGCCTTTTCATGTCATCCCGGTGACATCGGCGACCAAGCCGGAAGGGGAAGCCGCACAACTGGAGCTCCTGCGAGCGCTCGATGTCGAGCTGGTGATTCTCGCCCGTTACATGCAGGTGTTGTCGGAGGATTTCCTTAAAAAATTCGCCCGCCCGGTGATCAACATTCACCACTCGTTTTTACCGGCCTTTGCCGGCGGCCGCCCTTATCACCAAGCCGCAGAACGCGGAGTTAAACTGATCGGCGCGACCGCGCATTACGCGACCGCGGTGCTCGATGACGGCCCGATTATTCAGCAGGACGTGACGCGGGTGACGCACCGGCATGGCGTCGAGGATCTCGTGCGCAAGGGACGCGACTTGGAGAAAATCGTGCTCGCCCAAGCCGTTCGCTGGCACCTCGAAAGCCGCGTTTTGGTTTACGGCAACAAGACTGTGGTCTTTGACTGAGGTCTGCGAGGCACAAGCTACTGTAGGCAGTCACATTAAAGTGCCGGATTCCGAACCGAGTTTTTTAACGCAAAGTTCGCCAAGACCGCAAAGGACCGATCCTAGGCCCGACTCCTTAGCGTTCTTTGCGATCTTATCGTTAAAACTCAGCATCAGTCAGACACCCGACCACGTTCAGCTACTATCCGACACTCTAAATGTGACTGCCTACTACAGGCAGTCACATTTAAGTTTTCGCATCTGCCGGTACTGTAAAATCAACGAAATGCTTCGATCCTTTTAGCCGCGAAAGATCGCAGAGAACGCATAGAAATACAGGGTTTGTTCTTTGCGATCCTTGCGTCTTTCGCGCCAAACAGACTTGGTTTAATGGGCCGAGTCCATGTTCCTACTTGCAAGGGCTGTTAGGTTCATGGTCGCGCACGCAACGCTTGCGACAAACGACGAGGCACGGCCCTGAGCGCCTGAGGCGTGATCTTCGCGCCTGGGCGGCACGCTTTACGCCGATGGCTTGGGGGGGGGGCCAATAGCCCAGCGGCCATCTACGAGGCGCTGGCCCGCCACAAGCTCTCCAAAATTTATCAACGCGCTTAAATAGCCGTAACACTACGGCTGTTCAATCAATGCTAAGGGATCAGGAAGAGGCTGAATTACCGGTTAGGCGCTGGCATGGAATCGTGATTCGGCACGGACGACACGGAGGTCGTCCCTCCGGGGGATCGAGGGAGGGCTCACCTCAGTGTGGGCTGGTTCCAATTCTGGCGCCTAGATAGTGTTATAGCTTCGTCCGCTTCCCTCAGTAAGGTCGGGCACAGTCAAGGGCACCATTGTAAACGGGTAATGCCCCTCGGTCAGCAGCGCATTGATTAGCTGCACAGCGCTCGCTCAGTTTAGAACTAATTACATTCATTCTGATAAGAGGAAGTAATCTTCAGGTGTTGACGCACGCATAGCGGGTCTCCTTGGTTTGTTCTTTTCCCTCAACGACCGCCCATTCTCGCCACCATGTCCGCTGTCAAATCCCTCGCCCTCTCGACGCTGCTCATCGCAAGCGGAGCGACCGCGTTCGCCGCTGGCGGACATGAAGCCGCCTCGTCCCTCAAGGACTTCATCGGCGTGCCCGTGACCAATAGCATTCTCACCAGCTGGGTGATCACCCTCGCGATTATCTTTTTGATTCGCTGGATGGTGGGGACGCCCACGTTGGTGCCGTCGCGTGGTCAGGCCATCTTGGAGGAGGCCCTCAACGGTCTGCGCGGTCTGTACGAACCCATCGTCGGTAAAAAAGCCATGCCGATGGCCTTCCCCTTACTGGTAACTCTCTTCATTTTTATCGTGTTGCACAACTGGTCGGGCCTCCTGCCCTTCGTCGGCACGATGGGCTGGGGCCACGTGGTTGACGGCAGTTTCCACGTCGCAACCGCTCTGATCCGCCCCCACACCTCGGAACTGAACGGCACCATCGCCCTCGCGCTGGTTTCCTTCGGCGCCTGGTTTGTGATCGTGATGCGCTACGCCGGTCCCGGCCTGCTCATCAAAGACCTGTTCGGCAACAAGGCCGACAAAAAGGAACTCGC
>JBILJE010000253.1:0-4701 GCA_044377395.1 Rariglobus sp.
CATCGTGGAGAGACCGCCAATGCCTCCTCCAATGACAAGAAAGTCAACGGATGTAGCTGAAGCGCAGGGTGAGGAAGAGGCCATGGTGTAAGCAGGTTGGGTGATTTTCGCCTGCCTGGCCACCCCATGTCATTTTTTTATTTATGGGCCACTCTTTAGACCCCAAGTTACTTTCGCGTGAACTTACACACACCGATTGCCTTTAGTAAATCACCCCTTAATCAACTTAACGCATGAATATTCACGCTCGCATTTCCAAGGAATGGCGCCAACGCATGATCTTTATGGCCATGATGTTAAATGGCTCGGGGCTTTGGTTCTGCTATGATGGCTTCATCGCCTGGCCTGCCCAGGAGCAGAATTACCAGCGACTCGTCACGCTCACCGCAGGCACACTTGCAGCCGAGGAAAAGCCAACCGACAAAAACCCCAATGTGGTGCGCGCTTGGGCCACTTACGCCGCCGCCAACAAGCTCCCTGAAAAAATCCCCAAGCACCGGAGTCCGGGTGACCTTTCCGGTCAGCGTACGATCGGCAGTATTTTTATGTTCATCGGGCTCACGTTCATCGGCTGGGTCGTACTCCAACACCGCCGCAGTGTTAGGGCCGACGGCGACATCATTACCGGTGCCAACGGGGTAAAGGTTCATCTCGACAGCATTATCGACATGGATCGGAGCAAGTGGGTCACAAAAGGCATCGCCTACGCTCTTTACGAAGAGAATGGAAAAAAACGCCGCCTCTGTCTCGACGACCACAAGTTTGCCGGTTGTGAAGCCATCATCAAAGAAGCCGAAAGCAGGATCGCCGCCCGTACCGCCGCCGTCACGCCACCGGCCCAAGGCTGATCGACTTTAATCCTGCGCATTATCTCCCTGCAAAAAAGTTATTAATTTAAAAGTTAGCCCGGGGTTCCCACTGGTAATGGCACGTTTACCGATTTCGCTAAAAAGCGGGCCGGAACCCATGTCCAGTCCGCCTTTGATTTATACGCCCAATAGTAGGCTGTAACATTTAAAGTGTCGGATAGAGTTCTGACGTAGCGCGGTGCTTTAGCCCGCAGGTTTTAACAAATTTCCATCGCAATCGCCGATGCGGGCTGAAGCACCGCACTACTTTCGATCCGACAACTTAAATGTTACAGCCTACTAGAGCTCATGGCCGATGGTCGGTCTAAGCGGAGACTTGGGTGATACGTAACAGCCCGATTTATACCAACGTCTCTTTGGATTTAGGCTTTGGGCGGGATCGGCTCCGTCCGGTCCGTCGGGCACGGACGACACGGAGGTCGTCCCTCCATTATCTAAACAAAGTCTAAAACCATTTAGCTTTTGGTATAAACCTGAGCTCCGAAGCAGGCAGCGAGGAGCGGGCGCAAGATGCTGGATCAGATGATCGCGAGTGAACCCCGAGGTGCACTAAATCGTGCATTGAGCGGGTGGGCGAATCGTCAGGTGCCCAGCAGGTTGCTCCGGATCTCGATGATCGGCTCAGGGGGCGGGCCGATCATAAGGCCTTTACGTCGATCTGTTTGGGTTTGGACTTTTCGGTTTTCAGCACCTTCACGTGCAAGACCCCATTCTTGAAGTCCGCTGACACATGCTCGCCATCGGCATCATCGGGTAGGGTGAAACTGCGGACGAACGACCCGTAGGAGCGTTCTATCCGGTGAAACCGTTTCCCCTTCTCTTCCTTCTCAGCCTTACGTTCGCCGGAGATCGTCAAAACACTGCGCTCCAGGGTGACCTTGATGTCGTTTTTCTCCACTTCGGGCAGTTCCGCCTTGATGAGGTAGGCTTTGTCATCTTCGGCGATGTCCACCAACGGGGCCCACTCGCTGCTGGTCATCAATTCTGACGACTCATCTTGTATCGCAGGTAAAACCGACCGGCCAAAAAAAGGCGCTAGGCGGGTTTGGAACTCATTCAACTCCCTCACGGGATCCCAACGGGTAATCGTTCTCATGGTTCGTGCTTCCTTGTGCGGGTAATCACTGGCTTTTCTCTGACCTCTGTTACCCGAGTTGGAGGCCGAGAGCGGCCGCGGGGTGCGGCCTGACTACGAGCTTGCATGGACAGTGCCACCCGAACTCGCAGGTTGGCGGGGAATGCTTCTTATTTTTGCGCAAAGGGTAGCGGTTTTTAAGGGTTACGCAGCTCGCGCGAGGCTGCGCCGAGCTGCCACCTTTTGGCACTAATCGCAGCCGCGTTGTCGCGCTTTACGTCTCATTTTAGTGTGCCAGCGCACGCGTTCACACCCCGGAGTGGCGACCTCCGTGTCGTCCGTGCCGGAGTTCTCAAAAAAACGCGATGCTCCCCCTCGCCAACGGTGCCACAACCTGTCCATCGTCTGCGCATGCCATTTTCCAAACTCGGTCTCTATTCCAGCCTCGTGCGCGGCGCCCAGGCCTTAGGTTACACCGAGCCCACGCCGATCCAAACCAAGGCGATCCCCGCCGTACTCTCTGGCCGCGACTTGATTGCGTCGGCCCAGACCGGCACCGGTAAAACCGCCGCGTTTGCTCTGCCCATCCTTAACCGCCTTGGCCCGCACCGCGATTCAGGGCCTCGTGTGCTCATCCTTGAGCCCACCCGCGAACTCGCGATCCAGGTCGAACAGGCCTTCATCGCCCTAGGTAAATTCACTGACTTTAAATCCGTCGTCTTGCACGGTGGCGTCACCGTGGGGCCGCAGCGCAACGCCCTGCGCGCCGGTACCGACGTGGTCATCGCCACCACCGGCCGCCTGCGCGAGTTCCTTGATACCAAGATGCTGCAACTCGACTCCATCGAGGTCTTGGTCCTCGACGAAGTGGACCGCATGTTGGACATGGGCTTCATCGAGGATGTTAAGGCCATCGTCAAAGCGTGCCCGGCCCAGCGCCAAACCCTGCTGTTCTCCGCTACCCTGCCGCCGAAATTGGCCGAAGTCGCCCGTTTCGCCCTGCGTGACCCCCAACGCATCGCCATCGCCAGCACGCAGCCGGTGACCGATTCGGTTAACCACGCCATCCATGCGGTGCTCGACCATCAAAAAATCGAACTCTTGCTGGAGTTACTTAAACGTGACGATTTTAAGAGCGTAATCATCTTCGCGCGCACCCGTCGTGGCGCGGATGCCATTGCCCACCAACTGCGCCTAGAAAACCACCCCGTTGGCGTCATCCACGCCGAACGCAGCCAGTCAGAGCGGGTGGCCGCGCTGGAGGGCTTCCGTAAGGGCAAGTACGGCATCTTGGTTGCAACCGACATCGCCGCGCGCGGCATCGACGTGGCGGGCATTTCTCATGTCATCAATTTCGACGTTCCCCAGCACCCCGAAGACTACGTTCACCGCATCGGTCGCACCGGCCGCGCCCAGGAAAAGGGCGATGCGATCATGCTGGCGACCCCGCAAGAGGCCAACGACATCGTGGCGATTGAGAAATTCATCGGACAGTCGATACCCCTGCTCACGCTCGACGGCTTTGCCTACGAAGGCGGACAGCCCCCGCGTATCGATCCGGGCAACGCCCATGCAAGCTCTCCGCGTCGAGCCGGCCAACAACGGCTAGGCACAGGCGGGCAAAAAAAGGGTGAGCGCGGCAAAAACCAGAGTTTCGAATCAAGTGGCAAACCCTTTGGTGGCGGTAACCCAAACTGGCATTCCAAGGGCAAACCCGGCGCTCACTGGCGTGACCGTAAAGGCAGGTAACGGCGCTTATCCCGGCGCCAGAGTCGGCAGTGACCTGCGAAGTGTCGGATTAGCTCTGCGGTAGCGCGGTGCTTTAGCCCGCAAGCTTGATGGTATTTCCATCACAATCGCCGATGCGGGCTAAAGCACCGCACTACTTTCGATCCGACATTTTGAATGGTACTGCCTAAGAGAGGGTAGTAACATTTAAAGTGTCGGATAGAGGTGCTTGAGGTAGCGCGGTGCTTTAGCCCGTAAGCTTGATGGTATTTCCATCACAATCGCCGATGCGGGCTAAAGCACCGCACTACTTTCGATCCGACATTTTGAATGGTACTGCCTAAGAGTCTGCTGGTACCGCTGAAGTGTCGGATACTGAATCGGAGTTTTAACGCTAAGATCGCTAAGGACGCTAAGCATTTGGCCCGAGGGTCGGGCCATGCGGACTTTGCGCCTTCGCGACTTAACGTTAAAAATAGGCCCGTTCGTTTAAGCTTTTTACCTCAGCCCTTCGCTTCCACCTTTGGCTCTGGCGGGACGAAGTTTTTAACACCGCCGAGGGCGTTGAACAATCCATACCAATAAATCCACAGCCCAATGCTGATTAGGCCAAGCACGCCACTGATCAGGAACGTCAACAGGTACCAACTATCCGTGAATTTGAGCACCAGGCCGAGTATCGGCGCGGCCCCGAATACCATGAAGTGATTGAGCAACGAATAGGCCGAGTAGAACTGGCTAAATTGCGACTTGGGAAACACCATCGGATAAACCGCCATGGAGGTGGTTGCAAAACAGCCGGCCAACACCGTGTGGATAATAAAAAACACGCCGAAAGCCGCTGCATCGTGCACCATAAAAAACCCGGTCGTCATGGCCAGCGCGTATACCGCCAGACAGGCCGATGCGGTGCGCATCGGGTGGAAGCGGTCGGATAGCCAACCCAGCGGAAAGGACAGTGTGAAAGAGCACACGTAGCTGATTGCCAAAAACTTGCCGTACTGAGCCGTATCAATTCCGTAGCTCTTT
>JBILJE010000040.1:0-15664 GCA_044377395.1 Rariglobus sp.
TGCCGGTCACTCGGGCCCGCCGCGTTCTTAAGCTTTAGAGCGGGCTCTGTGCATCCCGGTGTGCCTGCGGCGGTTTGTTTTTCCACGTCCCAAATTGCGCCTTGGATTCGGCGCCAGCGCCCGCCAGCGTGTCGGCTTTTAATTTATGAAAATCTGCTGCATTGGCGCTGGTTACGTGGGTGGTCCGACCATGGCGGTGATCGCCCTGAAGGCACCGGATATCCAGGTGACGGTCGTGGACATGAACACCACCCGCATCGCGGCTTGGAACTCCGACACGCTACCCATCTATGAGCCCGGCCTCGACGCCGTCGTCAAAGAGGCGCGCGGCCGGAACCTGTTTTTCTCCACCGACGTCAAAGGCGCCATCGCCGCTGCCGACATCATTTTTGTCTCCGTCAACACCCCGACCAAGACCTACGGCGTCGGCGCCGGCCGGGCTGCGGACCTGCGTTACATTGAGTCGGTTGCCCGCACCATCGCCGAGGTCTCAACCACGCCAAAGATCATCGTGGAAAAATCCACCATCCCGGTGAAAACCGCCGAGACGATCCAGCAGATCCTCGCCGCCAACACCAGCGGCGTGGCTTTCCAGGTGTTGTCCAATCCCGAGTTTTTGGCCGAGGGCACGGCGGTGCCCGATTTGTTCAACCCCGACCGCGTTCTCATCGGCGGCGAACGCACGCCGGCCGGCGATGCCGCCGTGGCGAAACTCGTGAGCGTTTACGCCCGCTGGGTGCCCACCGAGCGCATCCTCACGACCAACCTGTGGTCCTCCGAGCTCTCCAAACTGGTGGCCAACGCGTTCCTCGCCCAGCGCATCTCCTCGATCAACTCGATCTCCGCGTTGTGTGAGGCGACCGGTGCCGACGTCGACGAGGTGGCCAACGCGATCGGCAAGGATTCACGCATCGGCCCCAAGTTCCTCAAAGCCTCGGTCGGCTTCGGCGGCTCCTGCTTCCAGAAGGACATTTTGAACCTGGTCTATATCTGCGAAACCCTGGGCCTGCCCGAGGTGGCGGCCTACTGGAACGGTGTGGTGGCGATGAACGATTACCAGAAACAGCGCTTCTCGGCCAAAATCGTGCGCTCGTTGTTCAACACGGTGGCCGACAAACGCATCGCCGTGCTCGGTTTCGCCTTCAAAAAAGACACCAACGACACCCGTGAAACCGCCGCCATCAACGTGGTGCGCGACCTGCTCGCCGAGCAGGCCAATGTGGTGGTTTACGACCCGAAGGTGCCCGCTGCCGAAGTGATCGCCGACGTGCTCGGCAAGGGGCAGACGAACCCGCGCCTGAGCGTGGCGACCAGCGCCTACGAGGCGTGCCAAGGGGCGCATGCCGTCGCGATCGTCACCGAATGGGATGAGTTCAAAACCCTCAACTACACGAAGGTTTTTGAGGATATGCAGAAACCGGCCTTCCTCTTCGACGGCCGTAACATCGTCGATCTAGCCGCGCTGCGAGCCCTAGGTTTCCGCGCCCACGGCATCGGGCGTTAAGTTTGGAACGCGAGCCACTCATTTATACGTATTCGCGTTAAAGCTGAACTCCGAAGTTGGAGGCGATGAACGGGGCCGACGCGTAACCTATCGAGACCCAGAGAGTGGTAATACCAACGTCTCTTTGAATTTAGGCTTTGGGAGGGACCACCTCCGTGTGGTCTGGATCGAGGCACGGACGACACGGAGGTCGTCCCGCCCTTATCCAAACAAAGTCTAAAACCATTTAGGGCGTGTCTCGGAAATAACGGTCAAGCCTTGAGCCATATGAAGATGCAAGCGAGGGAGACCATTGCGGCGAAAGTGCGATGGAGTTTTTCATAGCGTGTGGCGATGCGGTGGAAGGATTTAAGGCGGGCGAAGAGATTCTCGATGTGGTGGCGTTCAACGTAGATGTGTTCGTCGAAAGCCGGCTTGATGGAGCGATTAGATTTTGGGGGAATGACGGCGACTCCTCCACGCTGGCGAATGAAGTCGCGGATAGAGTCACTGTCGTATCCCTTGTCCATAATGGCGTTAGCGCCCGGCTTGAGGTATCGCTGAAGCAGGGGTTTGGCTTGGTCAAAGTCGGAGACGTTGGCCCCAGTAAGAATGAATCCAAGGGGGTAACCCAGGGCGTCGCAGGCCATGTGAATTTTTGTCGATATGCTGGAGCGGGACCGAGCCATGGCCTGGGCGATCTGGCCGCCGGCGGGGTTGGATCCGTGGGCGTGCACACGCATGGCCGTGCTATCGATCATGATGCTATCGTCTTCCTTGTGTGCGCTCAGGCCGGAGAGAATCGCATCCCAGAGCCCCGAAGTGGTCCAAGCGCGAAACCTCCCGTAGTTTGTCTTCCATGGTCCAAAGTCTGCCGGTAAGTCGCGCCAAGGCGCACCGGTACGACAAATCCACAAAATCGCCTCGATTCGCAGGCGCATGTCCTCACACGTCCGGCCACGACGATGCGCCCCAGTCAGGCTATCACGATGGGTCTTAATTTTTTAAGCGCATCCCAGTTGCTGTCAGCCAGGACGAGCCTTGATGTTTTCGTCACGGCACAAAATGTATTACACATATAGTTAACTGTCAATGAAATACATTGCTTTAAAGTGGTTTTAATTCGCCGATTTATTTCCGAGACACACCCTAGCTTTTGTTACCCTATTTCAGTTAATAACCACCGCCTCCGACGTGCCTTCTGGCCTGATTGTTTCACACATAGCCGCGCATGACCGGACGTGGACGGTAGGTTTCCATTCGTAATTCCTCCGCAAGCGCCAGCAGCCACGCTGCCCGTTCAAGACACGCGCTTGTATTATTTTGCTGAAGCGGGCGCCGGGCGAGGTAGCGCATTGGAGATTTTGTCGACTTCTGTGGCGAGGTTTTCAAGCGAGGCGGCGAGTTCAGCTGACTGGGCTGTGGCTTTTTCGGTTTGTTTATGGAGCCCCGAGATTCCCGCAGCCGAAAGGTCGAGCGCGAGTGCCTTGCGTAGGTCGGTGAATAGGCTGGTGACGTCGGTCAACCGCGTGCGTGCGGCAGCCAAGGGTGTGGCCAATGCCGTGTAGGAGGCCTGCACGCTGGTGCGGCGCTGGTCGGCGATTTCACGCACTTCGGGGACTTGGATGGATTGGGCTTCCTGTTCCCAGTAGGTGAAGAAGGTGTTGCCGATGTCACGCATGTGATCGGAGTTGAGAAGCGAATTGGCCGAATGCTTCTGCAGGGCGATCAGTTCCTTGGCGTAGTTGTTGTACTCACCGAGTGCGTTGGAGGAGGACGGAATACGGTTCAGGGCCTCGGTGGTGCGGTTGAGTGAGGCTCGGGTTGCGCGTAAATCGTCCCTGAGTTGGGCCATTGTTGGCGACTTGATCGCGGCGGTTTGGCTGCTCTTGGAGCGCGTGCTGCTGCAACCGCTAAAGGGCACGGTGCCCAGCAATGATAAGACCAGTAGGCCGGCGGCAAGCGGTGTGGTGATTGGGGTGATTATTTTTTTCATCACCCCCAACGAAATCAGCCGGTCAAATGGGGCAACCGGAGCCCCCTCGAATTCACCTGGGGTTTTCCCCTAGGGCCGAGTAGTCGAGCACCGTATGGCTAATGAAACCGCTCTCGATCGCAGCGCGGTCGGTGAGGGGTTCAGACGGTGAAATGTCTTCGCCGAGTTTGAAAATGAAGCGGTGGGTGCCGTCGTCGGCGGCCGGACCAAACAGTCCGGGCACGATTACCTTGGCGGGCACCGTGCGGCGTAGGGGTGTGTCCGCAGCGCACGGGGTGGGGAAGTTGACGTTGTGCACGATAAAGCGGCGGGCAGGTGTGACTGCCACCAGTTCAGGGACGAGTCGGGCAGCGTGGCTCGCCGAGGCGTCGAGCGTGTGTTGCAGCTCTGGGGTCACCTGATGGCCAGATCCGCGTAGGGCCTCGAACTGGGCAGCGGTTAGGTCTAGGGAAAAGGCGATCGCCGGCAGTCCGTGGACTGCTCCTTCCCATGCTCCGGCTATCGTGCCGCTAGCGAGAATGAAGCCGAGGGAGGCGTTGCGGCCGATGTTGATACCCGCGACCACCGCGTCGATTTTCACCTCGCTGGGCAGCAGGTGCGCCAGCGCGATGCTGACGCAATCGCTGGGCGTGCCGTCGATTGTCCAGGCGTGGCAACCGAGATCGCGTGACGACACGGCGGATGCAACCGGGCGCAGGCGGGACTTGGCGCAGCCGATCCAGCTTTGCTCGGTTTTTGGCGCGGCGATGTAGAGCTGGTGGCCTTCGGCGCGCAGCGCGTGGGTGAGGGCGTGGAGGAAGGGGCTGTCGATGCCGTCGTCGTTGGTGACCAACAGATTCATAGGGCATTAGGGCTGGCCGAGCGCCGTACCGAGGCAAACCCCATTTCAGCGCAAATCCTGCGATTCACCTTTGTTTTTGCGCATTTGGCCAGGCCTTCGCGCCAAGTGATGCGCAGCGCTCAACAAAATGCACGGAGAGGGCGGGGCGGAAACCGACTAGTTTCTTCGCGACTGGATTTTGGTGGGCTCACACCCCGCTAAATACCCAGTCACCGCTACACGAACTTCAGGTCAATTTCTCTCATGAAACCTATCGTATTTAACAACACCGTGCTGCGCGACGGACACCAGTCCCTCGCCGCCACGCGCATGACCACTGCTCAGATGTTGCCCGTCGCGCCCACGCTCGACGGCCTAGGCTTCGGCGCTCTGGAGACCTGGGGTGGGGCCACGATTGATTCGTGCCTGCGTTATCTCAACGAGAACCCCTTCGACCGCCTCGACGCGCTCAAGGCAGCCGCCCCGCGCACCCCGCACAGCATGCTGCTGCGCGGTCAGAATATCGTGCAATACACCAGCTTCCCCGACGACGTGGTCGAGGCCTTCGTGCGCTGCTCGGCCAAGCACGGCATGGACATTTTCCGGGTTTTTGACGCCCTTAACGACTCGCGCAACCTGCTCACCGCCGTGCGCACCGTGAAGGCCGCCGGCAAACACGCTCAGGGCGCCATCTGTTACACCACCAGCCCGGTACACACCCCCGACAACCTGACAGCGCTGGCCGACGAACTCGTTGCGATGGAGTGCGACTCCATCTGTATCAAGGACATGGCTGGCCTGCTGAGCCCGCGCATCGCCTACGATTTGGTTAAAGCCATCAAGGCCCGCCACAAGATCCCGGTGGTCGTCCACAGCCACGAGACCGCCGGTTTGGCGCTCGCCTCCTATATGGCGGCCATCGATGCCGGTGCGGACTCCGTGGACACCTCGATCACGCCTTTTGCCAACGGTACGGGCCAGCCCGACACCGTGCGTATGCAGGCCGCTTTGGCCGGCCACCCCCGCGCCTGCTTGTACAGCCCCAAAGTGCTGTTTGAGCTGCGCCAATACTTCGAGGGCGTCGCCGGTGAACTGTCCAAGTTCATGAGCCCCGCCAACGACCGTGTCGACAGCGATGCGCTTTGTTACCAGGTGCCCGGCGGCATGTTGAGTAACTTCCGCACCCAGCTCGTCGAGATGAAGATGACGGATCGTTTTAACGAGGTGATGGCCGAGATTCCGGTCGTGCGTGAGGCTCTCGGTTGGATTCCGTTGGTCACGCCCACCTCGCAGATCGTGGGCACGCAGGCCATGCTCAACGTCAAGTTCGGTCGCTGGAAGAACCTCGCCCAGGCCTCCATCGACATCGCGCTGGGCAAATACGGTCGTCCTCCGGGTGTCGTCAGCCCCGAAGTGCTGGCCCTCGCCCGCAAACAATCCGGCCAGGATACCGTCACCTGCCGCCCTGCCGATCTGCTCGCCCCGCGCATGCCCAAGCTGCGCGAGGAGCTCGCCGCCAAGGGCCTCGCCGTCACCGATGAAAACGCGGTGCTGTTTGCGATGTTCCCGCGTGAGACCGAGGTGTTTTACAAACCCAAGCCGGCCGCCGCCGCTCCTGCGCCGGTGACGGTCACCTCCGCAGCTCCCGCTGCTGCCGCCCCGGCCAAGCCTGCCGCAGCCGGGACAACGGCGCCCTTCGCCGTTCCTGCTGGTAAAACCTCGCGTTACTCCCTCACCGTGAACGAGCGCCGTTATGACGCCACGGTTGAAATCTTGAACTGATTGATTGTTCCGCATCGCCCATGAGCACCACTGCCACCACCAAGCCCACCTCGCTATTCGCCGATTTCGCGGCCGCCTCTCCCGCCGATTGGCGCAAGGCCGCCGAGGAATCCCTCGACGGGGCGCCGTTTGAGAAAAAACTGATCACGCGCACCTACGAGGGCATCGACCTGCGCCCGATCTACACGCGCGAAGACACCGCCACGCTGCCTGAGAGCTGGCCGGGTTTGCCGCCCTACACCCGCGGCAGCGACCCACTCGGGCAACGCGCCCAGGGCTGGTCCATTTGCCAGGAAGCCGACGGCACCGATGCCACTGCGTTTAACGCCGCGCTTCTCAGCGATCTTAAATGCGGTCAAAACGCCGTCAGCCTGCCGCTGCAGCCCGCCGTGCGCCTCGGTCTCGATCCGGCCAAAGCGGGTCTGCCCACCGAGCGCGGTCTGGCGCTGACGAGTGTCAACGACGTCGATCGCGCCCTGCGCGGGGTGGACTTGTCGGCCGTGCCGGTGTTCGCCCACGCGGGTGTCGCCGCTGGTGCAGTGACCGCGTTGCTCACGGCTTGGTTAAAGGTTCAGGGTCGCCCTGCAACCGACCTGCACGGCGCCATTTTGGCCGATCCAATCGGCGAATTGGTCAACGCCGGGACCTTGCCCGTCTCGCTTGAAAAAGCCTACGACGAGATGGCCCAGCTTGAACTCAAGGTTCGTACCGACGGGCTCGCGCTGCGCACCGTTGGCGTCAATGCCGCTCTCTGGGCTGAGGCCGGCGCCAATGCGGTGCAGGAGCTCGCCTTCGGTTTGGCCAGTGGCGTTGAATACCTGCGTGCGCTCAATGCACGCGGGCTCACCGCCGACCAGGCCGCGCCGCGCTTCTTGTTCACCTACGCGCTCGGTTCCAACCTGTTCATGGAAATCGCCAAGCTGCGCGCCGCCCGCCTGTTGTGGGCTCGCGCCGTCGAGGCCGCCGGTGGTGGCGCCGCCGCCCAGCGCCTCGTCTGCCATGGTCGCACCACGCGCTGGAACAAGACCGTGCTCGATCAGCATGCCAATCTTCTGCGCACCACCACCGAGGCCTTCGCCGGCATCGTGGGCGGTTGCGCCGGCTTGCAGGTCGGCACCTTCGACGAAGTCATCCGCCCCGGCGATGACTTCTCGCGCCGCCTGGCTCGCAACATCCAGATCATCCTCGACGAAGAGTGCCACCTGGGTCGCGTGGTCGATCCGGCCGGCGGTTCCTACTATGTGGAAACTCTCACCAACGAGCTCGCCGCCAAGGCCTGGGCGCTGTTCCAGGACATCGAGGGCAAAGGCGGCCTCGCCGCTGCGCTCAGCGCCGGTTATCCGCAGTCGCTCGTCGAGAAGACCGCCACCGAGAAGATGAACGCCGTCGAGACGCGCCGCGATGCCATCATCGGCACCAACTTGCACCCGAACCTTCGCGAGAAGTTGCCCGTTGCCGAGGCCTGCGCTTCGGGCACCTGCGGGTGCTGCAAAAACACCAAACCTGTCGCCGTCGAGGGCTCGATCACGGTCAAGCGCCTTGTCCCGCGCCGCCGCGCCGAGGCCTTCGAGGCACTGCGCCGCCGCACCGAGGCCGCCCTCACCGCAACCGGTGTGTGCCCTCAGGTGTTTTTGGCCACCTTTGGCCCGCGCAAACAGCACGCGCCCCGCGCCGAGTTCTCGGCTGGCTTCTTCGCCGCCGGTGGCTTCGAGGCTGTCTCGGGTAAGAGTTCCGAAACCCCAGAAGCCGCCGCACAGGCCGCGCTCGCCTCGGGTGCCCGCGTGGTCGTGCTGTGCTCGACCGACGACACCTATCCGGTGCTGGTTCCGGCGACCGTTCAGTTATTAAAAACCTCGGTAAATCCGCCGCTGGTTGTTCTCGCAGGCATGCCTGCCACGCCCGAGTTACAGAAAAAATTCACCGACGCCGGCGTCGATGAATTCATCCACGTGCGAGCCAACTGCGCGAAAGTACTCGCCGGTTTCCTCGACAAACTCGGCCTCTGAGCGACCGACCTACACCACACGCCATGAACTTCCCTGATTACACGAAACTTCCTCTCGATCCCGCCGCGACGCCCGTTCGCACCGCCGCCGACTGGGCGAGCGTTGCCAGCACGGCGTCCGGCGCCAAGGCGCTCGCCGACTGGAAAACCATCGAGCAGATCCCGCTCAAGCCGGTGTACGGCCCCGGCGATTTGCGCGCCGTTGACCACCTCGGCTTCACCGCCGGTATCGCCCCGTACCTGCGTGGTCCCTATGCGACCATGTACGTTCTCAAACCCTGGACGATCCGCCAATACGCGGGCTTCTCCACCGCCACCGAGTCCAACGCCTTCTACAAGCGCAACCTCGCCGCTGGCCAGATGGGCTTGTCGGTTGCCTTCGACTTGGCCACCCACCGTGGCTACGACAGCGATCACCCCCGCGTCGTCGGTGACGTCGGCAAGGCCGGTGTCGCCGTGGACTCGGTGGTCGACATGCAGGCGCTCTTCGCCGGCATCCCGCTCGACCGTATCAGTGTGTCCATGACGATGAACGGCGCGGTTCTCCCCGTGCTGGCCTTCTACATCGTCGCCGCGCTCGAACAGGGCGTGAAACTGGAGCAGCTCGCGGGCACGATCCAGAACGACATCTTGAAGGAGTACATGGTGCGCAACACCTACATCTATCCGCCGCTTCCCTCGATGCGGATCATCGCCGACATCTTCGAGTTCACCTCGAAGAAGATGCCCAAGTTCAACTCCATCTCGATCTCGGGTTATCACATGCAGGAGGCCGGAGCCACCGCCGACCTGGAGTTGGCCTACACCCTGGCCGACGGTCTCGAATACCTGCGCACCGGCATCAAGGCCGGCATCGACATTGACGCCTTTGCGCCGCGCCTTTCGTTTTTCTGGGCGCAGGGTAAAAACCTGTTCATGGAGGTCGCCAAGATGCGCGCCGGTCGTCTGCTCTGGGCCAAGATGGTCAAGCAGTTCAACCCCAAGAACGCCAAGTCCATGGCGCTGCGCACGCATTCGCAGACCTCGGGTTGGTCGCTCACCGAGCAGGATCCGTTCAACAACATCGCCCGCACCTGCGTCGAGGCCATGGCTGCGACCCTCGGCCACACCCAGAGCTTGCACACCAACTCGCTCGACGAAGCCATCGCGTTGCCCACCGATTTCTCGGCGCGCATCGCCCGTAACACCCAGCTGTTCCTGCAGGCCGAGTCGGGCATTTGCAGCGTGGTCGATCCGTGGGGCGGCAGCTACTACGTCGAAAAGCTCACCGCCGATCTCGTTGAGAAGGCTTGGGCGCACATCGAGGAAGTTGAAAAACTTGGCGGCATGGCCAAGGCCATCGAGACCGGCTTGCCCAAGCTGCGCATCGAGGAAGCCGCCGCGCGTCGTCAGGCGATGATCGACTCCGGCCAGGAGACAATTGTGGGCGTTAACAAACACCGCCTCGAACAGGAAGCTCCGATGGAGATTCTGGAGGTGGACAACTCCGCCGTGCGCATCGCTCAGATCAAGCAGCTGGAGGATCTCAAGGCCAAGCGCGACAGCGCCGCCGTGGCTCGCTGCCTAGCCGCGCTCACCGCTGCCGCCAAATCCGGCGAAGGCAACCTGCTCGCCCTGAGCATCGAGGCCGCTCAGGCCCGCGCCACGTTGGGCGAAATCTCCGACGCGCTGGAGGCTGTTTATGGCCGTTATCAGGCGCAGATCCGCACCTGCTCGGGCGTGTACAACCGCGCTTATTCCGAGGGCCAGTCCGAGGTCACGAAGGTGCGCGCGTTGGCCGATGATTTTGCTGCTCGCGAGGGCCGTCGTCCGCGCATCCTCGTCGCCAAGCTGGGCCAGGACGGCCATGACCGCGGAGCCAAGGTGGTTGCCACTGCGATGGCCGACATGGGTTTCGACGTCGACATCGGGCCGCTGTTCCAGACGCCCGCCGAAGCCGCGCGTGATGCGGTAGAAAATGACGTGCACATCGTCGCCATGAGTTCGCTGGCCGGTGGCCACAAAACGCTGCTGCCCCAGTTGATCGCCGAGCTGAAGGCGCTCGGCCGCGACGACATTATGGTGGTAACGGGTGGAGTGATTCCGGCGCAGGACTACGCGTTCCTCTATGCCAACGGTGCTGCCGCCGTGTTCGGTCCGGGTACGCCCGTTCCTCGCTCGGCCACCATCGTTCTGGAAAAGCTGACCGCACAGTTGGCGGTCTAAGCGGACTGAACCCATAGCATTCCAGAAAAAAGTAGCGCATGCATCCAGCCTGCTGTTTGAGAGTAGCGTAGACTTCCAGTCTGCTGGTTTACTCCGAGCAGACTGGAAGTCTGCGCTACTTTTTTTCTGCCTTTTCGTTACCTATTTCGGCTCACGCCCACCCTTTAAAACCGCTTAAGCGTTGTGATGAACCCACAAGATTGCCGCCCCGATTGGGTGCCGCCTGATGCCGGCCGGGAATTTACGACCCATGTCGTAGCCGGCCAGGTCATGCCCGCCCCGATGTCCACCCCGCTGCGCCGCCGTCCGGTGGATAAGCCCGAGGTGTTGGCCGCCGCGATTCGTGCGGGCGACCGCGGGGCCTTGGCGCGGGGAATCACGCTCATTGAGAGCCATGCTGCGGCCCACCGCGTGTTGGCCGACGAGTTGTTAAAGATACTGACGCCTCAAGCAGGCGGGGCGATGCGGGTCGGCATCACCGGTGCACCGGGCGCGGGAAAAAGCACGTTTATCGATGCGCTCGGCGTGCGCTTATGCGAGGCCGGTCTGCGGGTGGCGGTGCTCTCCGTCGACCCCAGCAGTCCGATTACCCATGGCAGTATTTTGGGCGACAAGACGCGCATGGAAAAACTCTCGCGGTGTGCCACTGCGTTTATCCGCCCCTCGCCCAGCGAATGTGAGCTTGGAGGGGTTGCCCGCCGCACGCGTGAATCGATCGTGCTGTGTGAGGCGGCCGGCTTCGATGTGGTGATTGTGGAGACGGTCGGGGTGGGGCAGAGCGAGGTGCTGGTGCGAGGTATGGTGGACTGTTTTATGGTGCTGATGATCGCCGGCGCGGGCGACGAGTTGCAGGGCATCAAAAAAGGCATCATCGAGCTGGCCGACATCCTCGTGGTGAACAAAGCCGACGGCGACAACCTGACGCGCGCCGAGGCCGCGCGCATGGAGTTCGGCCGGGCTTTGCACTACCTGGCCGTACCCGACGGGATGTGGCAGCCGCAGGTGTTAACGTGCTCAGCGATGACGGGTGCAGGCATCGGCGAAACCTGGTCCACCGTGGAAGCGTTTTTTAACCAAGCCCGCGCTTATGGTGATTTTAAGGCCAGACGCCGCGACCAGGCGCAGGCTTGGCTCGAGTCCCTGATTACCGAGGGACTGCGCGAGGCTTATGAGCAGAAAATCGGCCATCTTCCGCTGCACGCCCAGATCGATGCGCAAGTGCGTTCGGGCGAGTTGCCCGCACCGGAAGGAGCCCGGCGATTACTCATCGCCGCCGGCTTTAGCGCGTAAAAAAATCCCTGCATGCGCACAGCAGGACAAGATGCGCGCAGTCAATTTCCGTGATTTCGTTAAAGTAGTGCCGCCACTCAACACTTTCCCTCCCATGATCCAATCCATCGACCATCTCGGCATCGCAGTCCGTTCGCTCGACGAAGCGATTCCGCTCTACGAAAAATCCTTTGGCCTGACCTGCTTAGGCCGCGAGGAAGTCGCCTCCCAGCGCGTGCGCACCGCGTTTTTTGACGCGGGTGGCGTGCACATTGAGTTGCTGGAGCCGACCTCGCCCGAGAGTCCGATCGCCAAGTTCCTCGCCGAAAAGGGTGAGGGCATTCACCACATCGCCTTCCGCACCGACGACATCGCCGCCCAGCTCAAGCAGGCCGCCGATACCGGTGTGCGGCTGATCCACGCCGAGCCTTTCGAAGGCGCAGCAGGCAAACTCGTCGCTTTCCTGCACCCGAAGTCCACGCGCGGCGTACTCACCGAATTCTGTGCAGTTAAGCCCGGCGCCGAAGCCGCCCACTAACCTTTTTTGGAGAAACACGACCATGGCTATTGCTCCTCATTTCCTCACGCAACTCGCTGAAAAGCGCCGCATCGCCAATGAGGCGGGCGGTCTCGACAAACTCGAAGCCCGCCACGCCAAGGGGCTGATGGGCGCACGCGAACGCCTACTCGCGCTCTTTGATGCCAACACTTTTATGGAGTGGGGCATGCACGTGGACCACGACTGCCACGCCTTCGGGCTGGAAGATAAGTCCTTCCCTGGTGACGGCGTTGTGACCGGTGTGGGTTATGTCGCCGGTCGCCCCGTGGCCGCCTTCAGCCAAGATTTTACCGTCTGCGGTGGTTCGCTTGGCCGCGTTCATGCCAAAAAAATCTGCGACCTGATGGATTACGCGATGAAGGTCGGTATGCCCATTCTCGGCATCAACGACTCCGGTGGCGCGCGTATTCAGGAAGGCGACGATTCGCTCTCCGGTTACGGCCAGGTGTTTTTCCACAACGTGCTCGCTTCCGGTCTAGTGCCGCAGATCTCGATCATCGCCGGCCCGTGCGCCGGTGGTGCCGCCTACAGCCCTGCGCTCACGGACTTCATCATTATGACGAAGACCAACGCCCAGATGTTCATCTGCGGCCCGGATGTGATCAAGTCGGCCACCGGCCAGACCGTCACCATGGACGAGGTCGGCAGCGCCGCCGTGCACGCCTCGGTCAATGGCAACATTCACTTCGTCGCCGAGACCGATGCGCACGCCCTGGAACTGTCGCGCAAGCTGCTCTCTTTCTTGCCCAACAACAACGCCGGCGATCCCCTTCACAAGGTCACCGCCGAGCTCGAACTGTCGCCCGACCCCGTGTTTAACGAGTTGGTTCCGGCCGATTCCAAAGCGCCGTTCGACGTCTTGACGGTCATCAACCGCCTGGTCGATGACGGCGATTTCCTCGAAGTGCAGCGTGATTGGGCCAAAAACATCGTGATCGGGTTCGCCCGCATCCACGGCATCGTTTGCGGTATCGTCGCCAACCAGCCCTGCGTCAAAGCTGGCACGCTCGACATCGACTCGTCCGACAAAGCCGCGCGCTTCATCCGTACCTGCAACGTTTACAGTATCCCGTTGGTCACCCTGGTGGACATCCCCGGCTTCATGCCTGGTCTGGCCCAGGAGCGCGGCGGTATCATTCGTCACGGTGCCAAGATGCTGTTCGCTTACGCCTCCGCCACCGTGCCGAAGATCACGGTGATCATGCGCAAAGCCTACGGTGGTGCGTACCTCGCGATGTGCAGCAGCGACATGCGTGCCGATGCCGTTTACGCGTGGCCCACGGCCGAAATCGCCGTCATGGGCGCCGATGGTGCCGTCAAGGTGCTGTTCAAGCGTGAGATCGCCGCCGCCGCTGACCCGAAGGCCAAGGAGGCCGAGCTCGCCGCCGAGTACCGCGCCAAGTTCTCCTCGCCTTTCGCCGCCGCGCGCAAAGGCATGATCACCGACGTGATCGAGCCCTCCCAGACCCGTGCCGTTGTCGGCATGGCCCTGCGCAACACCTTGTCGAAGCGCGAGACCCGTCCGCCTAAGAAGCACGGTAACATCCCGCTCTAAAATGGTTAAACTATAGCCGCTCGCGTAACGGCGTAGCGCAGGCTTCCAGCCTGCTGTTTGTGAGTAGCGCAGACTTCCAGTCTGCTGTTTTACTCCGAGCAGACTGGAAGTCAGCGCTACTTTTCGGCACGCATCCGCCAAAATTCGACCCTAACCTGATTTTTTACTTACCTAATTTATGAAAAAGCTCCGCGTAACCGTGGATGGAAAAACCTTCGAAGTCTCCGTTGAGATGCTCGATGCACCCGTATCCGCCGTGCCCGTTTATTCGGCGCCGGTGGTCAGCTCTGCTTCGGTTTCGGCACCGGTGGCCGCCGCACGTCCTGTTGCCGCCAAACCGGCTGCTGGCGGTGCCGGTTCGGTGCCGAGCCCGCTCTCGGGCAAGGTGGTTTCGGTCGACGTCCAAGTCGGCCAGACCGTAACCGAAGGCGCTCAGTTGGTGACCTTGGAAGCCATGAAGATGAACACCTTCGTGTATGCGCCCAAGGCCGGCAAAGTGACCGCCATTTTGGTGAACGCCGGCGATGGGGTCGAGGAAGGCGCCGCATTGGTTACCTTGGAGTGAGTCGGCTGATTCACTCCTTTGTGTGAAGCCTTAATCCACCACTCATCATGTACTCCCTCCTCCTCGCCGAAGTCGCCGAACAGAAGACGATTTCGGCCACCCTAAGATTCGGTGATTCGGTCGTCTTCCAGTTAGACGGTCTGGCATTCGTGTTCATCGCCCTGGGCCTTACCTGGGCGGCGATCGCGGTATTAGGGGTTTATTTCAAGCGGGCGGCGATCGCAGCTGCGGCCTCGGCCGCAGCCACGGCAGCCGTTGCCAAGGTGCAGCCTGCGGCACCTGTCGTCCCGGTGGCCGCTCCTGCGCCAGCGGTTCCCGCCCCGATTGCCCCCGCAGCCCCCGTGCCAGCGCCCATCACCGACCTGCCGCCCGAGCTGGTCGCTGTGATCGCCGCAGCCGTGCAGTTAACCCTGCGTGACGCCTATCGCATCCACGCCATCGTCCCGGTGGCCGGCCACGATTGGGCCCACGAAGGTCGGCGGCAGATCTTTGCCTCCCACCAAATCCGCTAAAGCCAAAGCCGGCCTCGCAATTGAGGCCGGCTTTTTTTTGGCTCCATAAATGCAGCCGAAGCCCACCACCTGTCCGGTTTGGTCGATCACTCACCACGCAACGGTGGGGTCAACCCAGTCGCTGGCGCGGGATTTATCCGCGTGGTCGGCGGTCTGGGCCGAGGAACAAACCGCCGGCCGCGGTCAAGCGGAGCGCACCTTTGTTTCCGACCCAGGCGGGCTGTATTTGACCGCCGTGCTGCCCTACGACGGCGATGCCCTCGCGTCGCGGGGTTTTGCCCTCGCGGTGGGCTGGGCGCTCTGTGTGACGCTGCGGCGGGTCGGCGCAATCGATGTGCGTTTGCGTTGGCCCAACGACCTGATGGTGGGCTGGGCCAAAGTGGGCGGAATTTTGGTGGAGCAGGGCGGGCCGCGCACGCTGTTGGTCGGCGTGGGGCTCAATGTCACCAATCGGCCCTGGGTGAGTGATCCCGCGTTGCAGGGCGTGGCGGGTCGCTTGGCGGATCATTTGGGCGCGGCGGCCGTGCCGGAACCGGCGGAACTCGTCGCAGCTTTGTTAAGGGCGATTCGGCTGGCGCAGCGCATGTTTGCGCGGCGCCTCTTGGCGGGCTTGGCCCCGGTGTTGGACCGCTGCTGGGGTGAAGCGCGGCAGGTGGTTTTGGAGCCGGCGGGCGGGGTGGCGTTGGCGGTCAACGGTGGTTTTTTCCGTGGAATCGATACGCAGGGCGCGGTGCGGTTGTGCAGTGAGCATGGGGAGGAAGCGCGGGTTCCGGCGCACCACATCCATCGCCTGCGCGAAGTGCGGGTGTGAGCAGAGCCGACTACCTCTCTGCTGAGCGTGGGTTGGATGACTGTTTGGCTGCGATTTCCCTCCGTCCGCGCACAGGCTTTGACAGCAACGGGTGGGTTCCTT
>JBILJE010000406.1:0-15482 GCA_044377395.1 Rariglobus sp.
AATTAGCGACCAGGAAATGGACTCACTGCACCTCGTTACCGACCCTTTTCATGGAGAGTGGAATTACACCATCCTGCCGAAACCAATATCTAAAATCGATACGGTTATTTACTGACAGTCCCTTAGTACGGGGTAAATGAACGTCGCGAGGGTATGCTTTATAGCGAAAAATTCTATACGATTTAGCTATATAGTGTGCAGAGGGATTTATTCCCGATAAAATGCTCCATCAGAATGCCCCCAGTCACCGACTCCTGCCCCCGGGCGGGGGGATTGGTGTAATGAATAGGACAGGGGGGGGAGCAGGTTTTAAGCTTGGGCGACCGATTCAGGCGCAAGGGCAGATTGATCATGCAAACGCTCCAAAATAGCCGTATGCATCGCTTGGATAATAATAAAGCTGGATGCGGCACCGGCATCCAGAACACCCTTCGAGCGTTCACCCAATCGTGCAGACCGGCCGATCTTCGCCACCATATCTTTGGTGGAGTTCTTGCCTGCTTCGGCAGCCTGGATGCTGTGTTGCAGGGCGGTGGAGAATGCTAGGTTTTGCTCAATTGATTGGTGTAACGCGGTGCAACAGGGGGCCAACGTATCAAGCAATGACTTGTCGCCCATCTTGGCTCCACCAATTTCCATCACGACATCAGTTGAGGCTTTAAGCATGGTGCTGTATTGAGCCGCATTAATATGCTCTAAGTTTTTGGAGTGACGCCAAAGTGTTTTAAAGAAGGAACCATATAGAGGCCCCATGGATCCGCCAATGTCCTCCATAAGCGCCTGCGAAATAATTCGGCACGCCTCGGAAAAACTGTCACCAGCCTGGATGCGGGCCCCAGCCATGGAGAACCCCTTGTTCATGTTGACCCCATGATCGCCATCGCCAATTTCGCCGTCAACGACCCCCAGGTATTCTTTGTTTTCTTGTATGGCAGAAACCACGCTCAGAAGAATTGCCGCACCTTCAGTGTTTTTGAAGTAACTCATGATTATATAGTGTTGAGTGTGTTTACTTAGAATTGTTTAAGTGCCACAGCGTTACATTTATGGTCGAGCAGCTGCTTCAGTTCGTCGTCGATTCTCATCAGCGTAAGGGTCACGCCCATCATCTCCAATGAGGTGAAATAATTTCCAACATAGGGTTTATAGACCGATATGTTTTTCGATTTTAAGATTGCGGACACCTCACTGTAGAAAACGTAAAGCTCGTTAATAGGTGTGGCACCAAGTCCGGATACAAGAACCGCAACCTCACATCCCGGTTCAAAAGGAAGATCAGGCAAAATGAGGTCCAGTGCCATGGCAGCCATTTTATTGGCCGATTTAATCTCTGTGACTTCCAGCCCTGGCTCACCATGGTGCCCAATGCCGAACTCCATCGTGCCGGATTTAATTGAGAAGTTTGGCTTCCCCACTGCTGGTATAGTGCAGGAGCTCAAGCCAATGCCGACGCTGCGGGTGTTGTTGATCGCTTTTTGGGCCGCTGCGATGACTTCATCCAAGTTACCGCCTAGCGCCGCTTTAGCTCCGCCCGCTTTCCACATGAAAATTTCCCCGGCTACTCCGCGGCGTTTGTTCAGTTGGGAATTAGGCGCGGAGGCAACGTCGTCATTTGCAACCACGGTTTTGACAAGAATGCCCTCATCCTCTGCATCCATCCTGGACATTTTGACATTCATATTGTCGCCAGAATAGTTGCCAAATAAAACGGCAACGCCTTTGCCGGAGTCAGCGCACTTAATCGCGTCAGAAAAGGATTTAGCCGTGGGCGAGGAGAAGATTTCTCCTACGGCAACTGCATCCAGCATGTTTTCTCCAATATAGCCGATGAAGGCGGGTTCGTGCCCGGAGCCTCCGCCCGTAATAACCCCGACTTTGTTGGCAATGGGGGCTTTGTTATACTTGAGGACGCGATGGTTGGACGGCAGTTGTGTTACCAAGTCGGCATGGGCTTGGACAAAGCCGATCACCATTTCGTTTACGATGTCGTCGGGATTATTGATGATTCTTTGCATAAAACAATTTTGTGGAGGGGTAATATTAGCGTTTTGAATTAACTCGGGAATTCGACGTCTTCATGTAAAAGATAGTCCTCAAAGGTTGCAGCTGGGGAGAAAAAGCAGGCGACTTTCATGTCTTCGCTGCCGGAGTTTCGTAACATGTGGATGCACCCCGCCGAAAATAATATGGCGGATCCCTTGCGTACCTCGGAGACAACCCCGTCGATGTAAACTTTACCGCTTCCGCTTAAAAGATAAACGACCTCTTCATGATTAGGGTGGGAGTGGGCAGGTTTTACCGTGTTGCCGGCCTTAATTGTAACCACATTCATGGAACAATTCTTGGCCGCATTCATGTCCGCGGTGTACAGCCATTTGAGGGAGCGCCCAGGCAAATCTAAGGCCGGAACTTCGTCGTCGTTGATGATTTTGCTCATAAGTTAGGAATTGGCCGATTTTGTGTAAAAACTGTGGCTGGAATAAACCGCTACTTCGTTTTTCTTCTGATTTGCGCTTAATATATAATCAATACCTTCGTGATTAAAGAGGCGGGTCTGGGTGGGGGCGACACCTTCCTCGATTGTGAACTTTCGGATGTCGCCTGTGGCTACATTAAACACTTTGTGGATTTCAAGTGCCTCGGATTCACGACGGCTTCCAACGATGATTACGGATTCGCCGTTAAATTTACCCACCGTAAGACCGTGGCCAAAACTCAATGCGGAGGTGTATGTTTTGACCCATTTGTCTTGGATTTTTTTGTATACATTTAAGCTGTTGCCGTGGAAAACCTCAATCGTGACCAGTTCGTCGACCCCGTCGTTGTCGAAATCTACGTAATAAAACTCGCTCACTTCCTGGTTGAAAAGTTGCTCGACGTCGTAACTTCCCTTGGTGTTTGGCCTAATGGAGAATATTCCCTCGGTGCCAGAGACGCAGAGGCATTCCAAACCGTTGATTACCGATTTAGTCATGCCATGATTCTTGAATAGATTATTCAGGATTAAAGTGGGTTTCCACTCACATGTATCGGCGTCTCCGACCACAACACCGTAGACTTCCCCGGCCTGTTTCCAGTCATCGGGGTTAGCTTTGTATTTACTACAGGATGCCACGAACAGATGATTTACTCCGTTCACGCTGAGGAACTCGCAGCGATGGGCGAAGGGGAGGTGGATTACGTTGCGCATTGACCACTTGCCCTCCTTAAGCGTGTGGAGAAATATACCTGCATCGAACCCAATAAAGGGCGGGAAGAGGCCCATGACAGAGACGAGGTGATTGGTGCTGCCGGGTACCGGTATCAGACTCATCGTTCCCCCTGGGGCAGATGAAATGAGCGTGGTTTCCGTTTTGTTGAATTCCTGGATGTACGAGGGCGATTCGTTTTCCGAACCCGCAACGACGTAAAGTTTATTTCCTAGCGGAAATATGTTTGCCGTGTAAACGTCGGCTAGATCAATAAGCTTCTTTTTATTAAGGATAGCGCAGTTAGACCTGGAGGGAGAGAAGCTATTCTCAATTTCGTGAATGCGTTCAACCTTGGCCTGGGATCGGCCGCCAATTTCATAGACAGAATTCATCCAAGTCGTGAGTAACGATTTGGCTGTTTCTGCACCCATGACTTGGGCACCGAACGTAAGAATGTTAACGTTGTTACTTTTGATCGACCGTTCAACCGAGTAGCTGTCGGATGCCACTGCGGCATAGGCACCGGGGACTTTATTGGCAGTAAGGGCGACGCCGATGCCCGTCCCGCAAAGAAGAATACCTCGTTCGTGTTTTTTGGATGCCACTGCCTGGGCTACTTTAAGCGCGGTATTGGCATAGATGGGGTCTTCATTTCCGTAGTCTGTGGTCTCAAAATTCAACGACTCCAGATGTTTAATAAGAGTGTTTTTTAGCTCGATGGCATTGGGGTCACAGCCGATTGCAATGGTTGATTTCATGGTCGATTAAGATTCAGGTTTTTATTTTTATTCCATTGCCAGGAGCATCTCGCGCACGCGGGTGAATCCGGTGCGTCCGCTATTGAATATAGGCACATTTACGGATCCTAGCATGGGTTCCAAGGCACTCATTGAAAGCTGCGCAAGTACGATGGCGTCGACAGTCTTTGAAAGTGACTCGATTTCCTTCATCAACAGATTGTTGTGGTTTTCGATATTGCCTTTTTTGATTTCGAGGAAGGCTTCGCTGCAAAGCCGTGTTGTTATATCTACTTGTTTGCCTGCGTCATGGGCGGCCAGTCTAAGTAGGCG
Source organism: Rariglobus sp. (assembly GCA_044377395.1). Lineage (GTDB taxonomy): Bacteria > Verrucomicrobiota > Verrucomicrobiia > Opitutales > Opitutaceae > Rariglobus. The sequence continues at coordinate 4,262 of JBILJE010000406.1, forward strand.
CTCGGAAGCGGGGATGGTGGTAGGAACCGTGGCAAGCAGGCCTATTTTTCGCCCTTCCAGTACCGCCAAATCCATCATGGGGCGGTCAATTTGGAGCATAGGCGTATTGATCATCGGTCTCGCGAATTCCACGGCCTGGTTAAACGTCGAGCAAGCCAGCAGGATGATATCAACTCCGGCCAGTTCTAGGTTGTGAGCGTAGCTGGTGAACTTATAGAAGTTTTCTTTGGGAATGATGCCGGGTTTACAGGCAAAATTTGAATTCTGGATGGAGTCGTCCACATGGTGAACAATTTTGACTTGGGGCAGAACGGAATCGATATACGGCTGCACTGCCTTTGTGGTGATGAGTGCGGCGTGAATGATACCTACGGTGCGGGTGCTTATGTCTTTCATGGGATTTAATCGGGCCGGCGAGTTGGATGCCGTAATTGTTGTATTAATTTTATCTTAGCAGTGGCGTGAGGTTTTTTGGCTCTCACGAATGTTACTAGTAGCTAGAAACATAAAAATGTTGTATTTTGAACCGGAATTTTTGCGTGAAGACGAAAAGCGGTTTATACGATCGCAAGGATATATTTTTTATTCCTTGGCGTACGTCGGGTCTAATTTCTCGACGTTGTTTTAAAACTTGTGGTGTGCTCTAAATGGTGCCCTTTAGCCACATAATGGGTTGTTGGTTAAGGCCTTTTTGCTCAGCAGAATACATCCAGGTAGGTTGCTTCGTCGGAAATGGCTTCGACTCCGTGTTCGTGTAAGGCGTCAAAATATAGTGTGTCGCCCGCGTTCATGGTATAATTGATATTACCGACATGAAAACGAATGCTGCCTGTGATAACGTATATGAACTCTTCGCCGGTATGCGTGACCGAGTGGCGACGGAGGGTTCCTTTTTTAATTTCGAACAAGTAGGGTTGGCATTTTTTCCCGCTGCGGTTGGATGCGTAGGCGTATGTTTCATAGCCGATTTCGGTGGCGGCGAGTGAAGTTTTTGCCTCTTTGGCCGAGGTGAATACAGATCCGGTGTTACTACCGGTTTCTAGTAATGCGGCCAAATTTACGTTCAAAGCCCCCGCTATTTTTACCAAGGTACCAACGGGCGGGTTGACGTCTCCCGTTTCAATACGCGAAAGCAGGCTTTTGGTGAAACCACCGATTTTTGCAATGTCCTCCTGAGTGCGACCCTGTTGGCGTCTTATGTTGCGGATCAAGTGGCCAACAGGGGCGGCAGTATTTTCAATTTTATTAATTTGCTGATCTGCTGTTGAATTGGCCGATATGGTGTTTTGGGAATCCACCGGAGTTATTATAGTTTGCATGTTATTTGTTGTGTGTGAGCGGATTCGATTAGGCGGTGAAATGGTAACTGCATCCCGCTTTGACAGTAAAGGTGATGAGTTTTTCGTCATTATACGCGGCTATTTGCGTGGCTTGGGTGGGCTTTGTAAGGGTGATGGGGGTTCGCGAGCGTAGGCGGCAGATCCCGTCACTAAGGGCGGAGATGGAGGCCGAGGTAAGCTTTCCGTGCGCCCAAGTCATGCTAATTTCAAAGCCGCCTCTGGCACGTAGACCACGGATGCTGCCATTGGCCCAGTCCGCTGGTAAGGCAGGGAGCAACTCGACTTCGCCCGCGTGGGATTGGAGCAGCATCTCGGTGATCGCGGCGGCGGATCCAAAGTTGCCATCAATCTGAAAGGGCGGATGAGTGCAGAATAAATTAGTGAGGGTGGAATGAGCGAAGAAATCGCGTAAATTCTCGTAAGCGGCATCGCCGTCACCGAGGCGGGCGAGACAATTAATTGCCCACGCTTTGCTCCAGCCCGTGTGACTGCCGAGGGCGTTGGCAAGTCGAGTGTCGATGGTGGCGCGGGCGGCGCGGGCGAGTTTAGGGGTTCCTCGGGGGGTGATTTGTGAGCCAGGATGAAGGGCGAATAGGTGCGAGATATGGCGGTGACCGGGTTCGGCTTCCTCGTATTCTCCCGGCCATTCAAGTAGGCGCCCGTGCGTTCCGATGGCTGTCGGAGGCAGTTGTTTCTCGTAGGCGGAAAGCTGGTTGCAAAACTCTTGGTCGAGCTTGAGAATGGCACCCGCCTGAACGCAGGCGCGGAATAGCTCGCGAATGATCTGGTGGTCCATGACGGGCCCCATGCACAGGGCACCTTCTTCGCCGCTAGGTAGGCGATACCAGTTTTCGGGGGAAAGCGAGGGGCCGGAGACAAGGCTGCCGTCGGCGGTTTTTACCAGATAATCGCAGAAGAATAGGGCGGCCTCTTTTAGGATTGGATAAGCGCGGTTGCCGAGAAAAGCGGTGTCCTGCGTAAAGAGGTAGTGCTCCCACAAATGAATACTAAGCCAAGCCCCTCCCAGTGGCCAAATAGCGGCCATCAGAGAAATTCCTTCAGGAGCAGTTTCAGCCCAAATACTGGTGTTGTGGTGGGCGACAAAACCGCGGCATCCGTAAACTGTTTTAGCGGTTTTTCGGCCGTTGATAACAAGCCGATCGATAAAATCAAACAGAGGCTCGTGACATTCGCCGAGGTTGTTTACCTCTGCGGGCCAATAGTTCATCTGCGTGTTGATATTGATGGTGTATTTAGATTCCCATGAAGGCGTAAAACTTTCGTTCCAGATGCCCTGAAGGTTAGCGGGCAGCGATCCAGGGCGTGAGGCTGAGATGAGTAGGTAGCGGCCAAAATTATAATATAGCGGGACGAAGGCGCTATCAGTTTTCCCCGAAACGATGCTTTTTAGACGCAGATTAGTGGGGACTGAGACGGCGTTTTGTTCTGCAGCAGCTAAGTCGTCGGCTGATCCCAGGGTGAAGTCCACGCGGTTGAACAAGCGGGCGTGTTCTTTGACGTGCCGTTCTTTGAGTGTGCTGTACGGCATTTGCATGGCGGCACGGATCTGTTCGTTGCACTGCTCAAGGGGGGTCTTGCTGCGAAACGAAGTGTTGGCGGCAAGGTAAATGACCGCCGAAGTGGCCCCTTCGACAGTGATAAAATCACCGACGGAGCGTACCGTCCCGCTTTCTGTAACAACTTTAAAGGCACAGGCATAGCGCACACCGTCGGCGCCACATTGGCCAAGGAGTGCGCGGCCGTCATGACCAAGGGTGGTGGTGCCGGGGTCAAAGGGGCGGCGGAACAGATGACAGGCGAAACTCAGCTTTCCTGGGGTGTCAGTGCTGATTTTTAGCGCTATAACCTGGTCGGCATGGCTGGCGAAGATTTCGCGGCGAAACTCGACGCCGCCCTGGCGGAAACTCACGCCAGAGATAGCCTTTTTGAGGTCGAGAAATCTCCGGTAGTCAGTCGACTTACCCAAGGGCGCTTTCATGAAAACGGGGACTCCCGTTGAGTCCGGTTGCACTGAGTAGGCCGATGCCCCGCCTTCTTCATTAAAGTAGAGGTTGAGGTCGCACAGGGACTGGTAGGGGCCCAGATGTTTTGGCAGGGAGGTCATGGCCACTCGGGCAAGGGCGCCGGCCTCGTTTAGCTTTCCACTAAACAACAGTTCACGGATACGCGGGAGGTGGGCGAGGGTGTCAGGGTTGTTGCGCTCGAGAAATCCCCCGAACCAGACTGAGTCTTCATTGAGCTGAATGCGCTCGTCGGCCGTTTTGCCGAAGACCATCGCGCCAAACCGGCCATTGCCGATGGGAAGGGCCTCGACCCACGTTTCAGCGGGTTTATCATACCATAAAATCGTCTCGGCACTACGGTTCGGTTCATCGTTGTTTGCGAGGACTTGATTCGTCATGTGGTGAGTTAGGCTCAACTCGGTTGAGTCGTCAAGTTCAAACGGAGTGAATTCTTTGCTTTTGTAGGCCCCAAAAAAAGGGGGGGCGGTAAACCAAATAACTGAGGTAGTGTACTGATATATTGCTGAATATTAGTGTATTATGGGATAAATTTTACTGCATTCGTCGAATGACGCGTTCTGGTTATTAACTCATTCATTTCCAAAAGAGTTATTACCGGTTTTAAGGTTCTTCGACGTTTCCGGTGGGTCGTCGGGATGAAAACCGAACCTCGGCATGTTACACAGAGGCCACGGAGCCCAGCCCACGGAGCTCGGACATGGGAGGCCTCAACGACTTCGATAACTCAAAAACCGCCGAATTACTCGGCTCGGCCTAGCTTGTTAACTCGTTCTATTGAATTGGCTTGTTGCTAGATTTGAAAGGCTTTCCTCCGTGGCCTCGGTGTCTGGGCTCCGGATTTCCTCTGTGACACCACTCTGGATGCCGAATGATTGGGGCCCCTTTATCTACCCACTGGAACTGTCGAGGAACCGGTTTTAACGTTCTTCGACAGTTTCAGTGGGTAAGTAAATACGGGCTAAGACGTCGGATTTTTAACCGCGAAGACGAACTAGAGACACGCGAAGCGGATAAATTCAATTGATTAACAAGTGATTGCATTATTCTTCACGCACCTTCGTGAGCCTTCGCAACTAAACGGTTTAGGGTCCGTTTTTGTGTCATCTTCTGTTTTTTGTGGCCAATGGATTGAGTGTCTCAAAAACGAGCAAATTGAAGTAGACGCAGAAAATCTATCTCCAGAGGTGAAAGGCACAAAAAACCCCGTTTCGGCGGAGAAGCGGGGTTTTCAAAACTGGTGCAAGCGGCGGGAATCGAACCCACATCTACGGCTTCGGAGGCCGCTACACTATCCATTGTGCTACGCCTGCAAAACTGAGCCGTGAAAATCGTGCGGGCATCCTGCGCTGTCGAGTGCAAAGACGCTTCGGCGTTACCTTCTTAACCAAGAAAAAGGCTTTCGGCAGAGGAATCGACCGCCTTCACTGCACCGATATGAACCTGTTTTCCGCCGAGCCCCGCCACCTCGTTATCTTCGGAGCTGGTTATGTCGGGGCCGTGGTGGCGCAGCAGGCCTTGGCTCGTGGCTTGAGGGTCACGGCGCTCACGCGCAATGCGGAAAAAGCCCGCGCGTTGTCGGTGGCCGGGGCCGATGTGATTATCGCCGATCTGGCGGATCACGACTGGCATGAACGGTTGCCCGAAGGCGCGGACCTGGTGCTCAATTGCGTGAGTTCCGGCGGGGGTGGACCGGAGGGTTACTGGCACAGTTATGTCGAGGGCATGAAATCGGTGCTCAGCTGGGCCGCGCAGGTGCCGGTCGGCTCGCTGGTCTACACCAGCAGCACCTCGGTGTATCCGCAGGGTGGGGGCGCACGGGTGGACGAAAGCGCCTCAATCGACTCCACGCGGCTGGAGGGGAATGCGTTGGTGGAGGCCGAGGATCGATTGCTGAATTCAGGGACGCGCGGTTTCGTCCTGCGTTTGGCGGGCATTTACGGTCCCGGCCGACATTACTTGCTCGATCAACTCAGATCGGGCTGTGGCGAGATCGCCGGCTTGGGCGGGCATCGGCTTAATCTTATCCACCGTGACGACATCGCGGGCGCAATCTGGGCGGCTTTTGAGGCACCGCTCGAGGTGAGTGGCGGAGTGTTTAACATCGCTGACGATGGCGCTGCAACGAAGGTGGACGTGGCGGCCTTTTTGGCGGGTAAACTGGGGCTGCCGGCGCCGCGTTTTACGGGTGAATCCGCTCCGGGGCGGCGGCGGGTCACGCCTGACCGGGTGATCGCCAATGATAAAATCAAACAGGTGCTCGGTTGGCAGCCGCAGTACCCCACGTTTCGCGAGGGGTATGAGGCGTACTTTGCCGAAGCAAAGTGATGGCGACGGAACACAACTCTCGGTCAAGGGAGCGTAATGCAGGGGTTAACCGGTCGGAGCCCCATTCGTTTCAACGCGCAAAACTTGGCCAGGGACAGCCAACGCTGGTACACGTGCGGAGATGTACCAGGTTGGCCGTCCCTGGCCAAAGTCCTTCAGCTTGGCCGCGACTGCGGTTTAGCTACCCGGTTTTTCGACGGGAATCGCTGCCAGGGCGGCGGGTACTTGGTCGGCGGGGTAGGTGGGGAAACTCAACTCAAGGAGCGAGAGGGCGGGGATTTCGAAGCGCAGGGTGCCGGCGCTTCGGTCCACCAGCATGGCCACGGCCACCGGCACGCCGCCGCCTTGCTTAATGATCTCGATGCACTCCAGCACGCGACCGCCGCGTGTGACCACGTCCTCGACGATCAGGACGCCTTCGCCGGGCGCAAATTTGAAGCCGCGGCGTAGCACCAGGCGGTCGTTTTCCTTTTCGGCAAAAATGTAGCGCGCACCGGTCTGGCGGGCGACTTCCTGGCCGATCACCAGGCCACCCATCGCCGGGGCGAGCACGGTGGTGAACTTAAACCCAGCCAGACGGGGCAGGAGCAGCTCGGTTAGGCGGGTGACCGCGTCCATGCGCTGGCAGACCTGGGCGCATTGGAAATAATGGCCGCTGTGCAGGCCGGAACGCAGGACGAAGTGGCCGGTGAGTAGGGCCTTCGTACGGGTGAAAATATCGAGTACTTCCTGTTGCGGTGAATCCATGGTGTAAAACCGCCGACGCTGCGGTCCTTCGTGAAAAAAACAAAAACATTTTTGCCCCGAACGCGGGATGGGGCTTACTCTGTGTCCATGGCTATTGAAACCGCAGCACCTTTGGAGGACGAATTGGGCGACGTCCTAGAAAAGGCCATGCGTTGCGCCGAGCACAGCGAGGAGTCGCTCGGGGAGCGTGCCGGTGTTGCGACGGAGAGAATCCGCGACGCCATAGATTATCGCTACGATTTCAGTTTCGATGAGATTGCGCGGCTGGCGGGGGTTTTGGGGCTCAACGAGGTGGGCATGGCCGCGCTGGCTTCCGGCCATTATCCGCTGCCTGAGATCGGTGGGCTACCGTTTTGCATGCATGCCCTGCATACTCCCCATGGGATCGGTGTCGCCAACGCTTACATTTTGGCCGATTGCGGGACTTCGCGCGGCATCCTTTTTGACACGGGCGCGGATCCCTGCGCGCTGCTTCAAGCATGGCCGTCCAGTATACGGCATTTGGATGCAATTTTTATTACCCACCCCGAAACCGAGCATGTGGGCGGTTTGGCCGAGGTGCAGCGTCGGTTTGGACCAGTGCCGGTTTTCGGCCCGGTCGGAGCGGTGATTCCAGGGGCGTTGGCTCTGGCTGAAGGGGCCCGCTTGAAACTGGGCGTTTTAGAGGTCGAAACGCTGGCGACCCCCGGACACGCCGAGGCGCATAATTGTTACCTCGTGCGGGCGGCCGGTCTGTGGTCGGGTCGTGCGTTGCTCATTTCGGGGGACATTCTTTTTGCGGGATCAGTGGGGGGCGCGTTTTTTTGCAGTGAGAAACTCAAGCTGCACGTTAAGCGCCTGCTGACTTTCCCCGAAGACACCGTGGTCGCTCCGGGGCATGGCCCGCTAACGACAATAAAAAACGAACGGACATTTAATCCGTTCGTCGTTTGAGCGGCCGTTGAGCGTGAGCGGGTTTGGCCGCCCGCGCTCCTGTTAACCACAGAGGGATTCCGCGTGCCTTAGCTCTCCTGCAGCGCCTGCATGGCAGCGAGCGCCTCGGTGCGAATGATCGTCGTGTCGTCGATACTCAGGCCGGTGGCGGCCAGTTCGGCTACGGGAATACCCCAGGATGCGTCTTCACCTTCGAGGCCGAAACCGGCTAGGCGCACAATGGACGCAGCCAGTTGCAACGTGTTGTTAAGTGGGGTGGCAGGGGTGCCCTCGGTCGCATCATAACCGGCCGCCTGGATGACCTGTTCGGGAAAGCCCCAGTGGCTAAGGACGAGGCGGGCAACCTTTTGGTGGGTGATGCCGAAGCATTTACTCTCCCATTCTTGAAGGCGTCCTCCACCAATTTCCTGGAATTTATCTGCGGTGGGGAGCACTTCGCGAGCGATGCGATCCAGTAGGAGTTGGCCGATTCCGCGCAGCAGGCCCGCAGTATAGGCGACACGGGGGTCGGTTTTGGTCTTATTGGCAACTCGTTCGGCGACCAATGCGGTGCAAAGATTGTTCGAGCGGAATAAATCCCCGGAGTAGCCGTAAAAAGTCAGATTGGCGTCGGCGAGGCTCGCATTGGCGGCGACACCGACCAATCGGAACACTTCGCCAAAGCCGACACGTTGCAGCGCCTCCTCGATCGTGCCCAAGCCGCCGCCGTTGTAGGCGGGGCTGTTGGCGATACGAATGATGCGCGTGGTCAGGCTGACGTCGCGTTTGAGCAGAGTGGCGATCTCTGGAAGTCCTGAGTTGGAGTCCAAAAGCATCTTATGCAGTCGGGCCATGATTTGGGGCGCGACGGGCAGGGACTTTGCTGCGGTGAGGATCTTTTGGTCGGAAATCGTGGAGGTAGTCATGGTAGATAGGCTACAATAACGGCACGAATCGGCTCCGACTCTAGTGGCTTAAGTGATTTTTTTGAAAAAAATCATACTCGAACCAATCTGACCTCCAAATGCTTGCGGTATCCGTACCGCAACGGTGGATGTTGCTATCTACAGAACGGGGTGACCGCGCAGGCTGTCCTGCGCGGCGAGGTCGATTTTGAGGCGAAATTTTAACGCAAAGTCGCAACGACCGAGTTGGCCTTAACCCAAGGGTTGCCGGATTGCGTTCTGAACCGGAATTTTAACGCAAAGTTCGCCAAGACCGCAAAGGACCGATCCTAGGCCCGACTCCTTAGCGTTCTTTGTGATCTTAGCGTTAAAACTCCGCATCAGTCAGACCCCCGTCCACGTTCAGCTTTTAAGCTACTTTTTATCAGATACTGAAAGGTTACTGCCGACTAGCGAAGTAACGAGGCGCTGCGCCATTGGGCTTTTGGGATGTAGGCCATGCCGATCAAGATGAGCTGGGAGGCGACAAACACCACCAGCGCAACGAAGGCCTGATCCATGAAGCCGTAACTGTGCAGGCCGACGCCGAGCATGTTCGTGCCAAACCAGCTCCAGCTGGTGACGATGTTGCCGAAAATAGCCAAGGCCATGATTCCCCGGGTGCGAGCGAGCCCGCCCCAGCGCGCGTGCAGGATGATGGCGTTCCAGATCACGATGATCAGCGCACCGTTTTCCTTCGGATCCCAGCCCCAGAAGCGCCCCCAAGACTGGTCTGCCCAGATTCCGCCCAGGATCGTTCCCACCAAGCTAAACAGGGTGGCAAAACAGGTGATGCCGTAGACCATCCGGTTCAGCGAATCGGCCGTGGCCTGATCAAGCGAGCGGGTGAACACACCGCGCCCCACGTAAATGATCGCCAGAAACCCGGCCAGATAAGTGGCCGAGTAACCGATGGTGATCACCACGACATGGGTGGCTAACCAGAAATTCGAATCGAGCACCGCGCGCATCATTTCCAGGGTGTCACCAGTGAGCGAGAGGTGATGGGCGATCAGCAGGGTGCAAAACCCAGTGAGCGCGGCCGCCACTGAGCCGATGCCATTGCGGAAGATTTTTTCCAAAATCAGGCACAGCCCTACGCTTCCCCAACCCACAAACAGCGCCGACGAATAGAGGTTGGTCACCGGCGGACGGCCCTCGATCCACATGCGCAGGAGGATGCCCGTGGTCGTGGCCACCCAGGCCAACAACACCAAGTAATACGCGCTGCGTTGCAGGGCATCGGGCCACTTGAGCCACGAGAAGACCGCCAGCAGGAAGGCCAGCACGTAGAGTGTCATGCTGGTGTAAAACGGCTCGGCTTGGTTAAAGCGCACCTCGGCATCGGTCTTTTTTAAGACATCCGCGTAGGAGCTTTCGGCCTCGGCGCGCTGCTTGGCGAGCAGGGTGTTGAACTGCTCGGCATTCTGCTGGCTCCAGGTGCGCTGGAGGCCGGCAAAGGTCAGCGCGTGGACGTTAACGGAACTGTTTCTAAACGTGCCGAGGAGCGCTTGGCCGGCCTTCGACCAGTGCGTGTCGGCGGCACCCTGGGCGGGCGGTACCACCAGCAGGCTGCCGATTTGGTCCATGCGCAGGAATTTGGAGCCCATTTGCATCACGAAACTGGCCAGTTCGGGGTTGGTCGGTTTACCGGTTTCACGACTCCGCACCGCCTCGATTCCCGCCTCAAGGTTGTCTTGCAGGCGCAGGAGGTCGGCGAGGAAATCGGAGCCGTCAGGCATGACCAGGCTGTGTTTGAGCTGCTGGTAAAAGATGACGTGGTTACGCAGGTTGACCACCGCACGCTGGTACGGGGTGCGCACCGCTGACTCGACGCCCTCGGCCAGTCCGGCTTGGCGATCGAGCTCTTCGAGTTTGGGCGTCAGCTGGCGGTAGGAAAAGCGCTTCTTGCCGTCACCGTCTTCGATTTTGAGTCCGAAGACGTCGAGCAGGCCGGGGTTGACGATTTCAAAGTGTTGGTAGGTGTCGGCGCGATCCGGCCGAAAAAACACGTCGAGTAACCAGGCGGTGGGAGTGAGGCTGGAGCCGTCGGGGGTGACGATCCGCTGGCGGCCCTGGAGGAGCAGCAGGGTGTTGCGAGCGACGCTGTCGAGCGGCTTGGTGCGGCCATTGGCGACAACGGGGATGCGGCCAAAGCCGTCGAGGTTGAAATCGGATTTGGTCGGCCGCAGCAGCGGGCTTGCGAGGTAAAGCGCACCGAGCAGGAGAACAAGAGCAGGAATGAGGCGTTTGAAGGACATCGGGACGGGTGGAGGGAAACGGAGTTTTTTAACGCAAAGATCGCAAAGGACGCAAAGAAGAGAGGCCTTAGGGTTGGTCGGAACCCTTTAGTATGATCCGCGCCATACCGGTTTTAATGGTGGCTTCATGGAAGTTGAAGATGAGGCCAATGGGCGCGTTGAGAAGTCGCATGTAGCTTAGGAGTTGGGCACGGTGGACGGGCAGGATTTTTTCCACGACTTTGTTTTCGACGATGACACAGCCTTCGGCGTAAACATCCAGAAGTAGGGGTTCTTCAAAAATGAAGCCTTTGTATTCAATCGGAACGACCAATTGGCTGACTGCAGTGATCCCGCGCAGTTGGAGTTCACGCATGAGGCATTTTTCATAAATGCTCTCGATCAGGCCGGGACCTTTATGCCTGTGAACCTCAATAGCCGCACCGATTATTTCGGAGCTAAGTGCTTGGGCTTTCAGGAAGTTCGGGTGCATGGCCTTTGCGTCCTTTGCGATCTTTGCGTTAAAAATGCCGGTCTTTCCTCAGGCGGTTTTGCGGCGCTTGTTGGCGAAGGCGAAGAGGTGGATGCCGAACTGGATGCTCAGGCCCAAGCCCATCATGATGCAGGCAATGTAGGGCAGCAGCCAGCTGGGGTTGCGCACCACCTGC
>JBILJE010000254.1:0-4585 GCA_044377395.1 Rariglobus sp.
GTTTTATTTCGTGGGATGATAACGAAAAAGTCTGCTACACGCGCACCCTCGATTTGATCGAAAAAGCCGCTGCGTACATCGAATCCAAATACGCCGCCAAGGGTGGCGACGCCACGGCCTTCGGTGGCCAAAAATACGCGAGCCTCGCCCCCGAGGCGCGCAACGCCGCCTTCGCCGCAATCCTGCCCTGGCTGCGCGGCCAGGTGTCGCAGCAAAAGCGGTTCATCGGCACCGTTCAGGACGATGAAAAGATCCTGCGTTTTGTTAACTCCAAGGACGCCGCCCGCCTCGCCGAACTCGGCACCAGTTGCCCTGACCATTTCCTGCGCACCAAGATCAAGCCGCTGTACATCGACTGGAATCCCCAGTCCGAGGACGCCGCCGCGCTCAAGGCCAAGCTCAAGACCGGGCTGGACCAATATCGCAAGGATTACGCCGCTTACTACGCGGCCTGCAAAAACCCGAACTCGCCCGCCTTGCGCGACCCGAACCCGACCGTCGTGCTCATCCCCGGCTTGGGCATGATCGCCTGGGGCAAGGACAAGTCCGAGTCCCGCGTCACCGCGGAATTCTACAACTGCGCCGTTGAGGTGATGCGCGGTGCCGAAGCGATCGACACCTACGTCGCCCTGCCACAGCAGGAAGCCTTCGACATCGAGTACTGGCTGCTTGAAGAGGCCAAGTTGCAGCGCATGCCTGCCGAAAAAGAGCTCGCCCGTCAGACGATCATCGTCGTCGGTGCCGGCTCCGGCATCGGCAAAGAGACCGCGCATCGCCTCGTCAAAGAGGGCGCGCACATCGTGTGCGTTGACCTCAACACCGCTGCCGCCGAGGCCACCGCAAAAGAGATCACCGACAAACTCGGGCCGGGCATTGGCGTCGCCGGTTCGGGCATTTCCAACTGCGGCTCCGCAGTCGGCCTGACGGCGAACATCACCGACCGTGCCAGCATCCGCAAAATGCTCGATCAAGTGGCGCTCGCGTACGGTGGCTTTGATTCGATCTGCGTGACCGCCGGCATCTTCGTGCCGAGCGACACCTCGGGCCACATCCCCGACGACAAATGGGCGCTGACCTTTAGCCTCAACGTCACCGGCAGTTACCTCGTGGCCGACGAGGCCTTCAAGTCGTGGAAAGAGCAGGGGCTGCGCGGCAACTTGGTGCTGACGACTTCGGCCAACGCCGCTGTCGCCAAAAAAGGCTCGCTCGCCTACGACACCTCGAAGGCCGCCGCCAACCACCTCGTTCGCGAACTTGCCATGGAGCTCTCGCCGCTGGTGCGCGTCAATGGCGTCGCCCCTGCAACCGTCGTGCAAGGCTCGGGTATGTTCCCCCGCGACCGCGTCATCGGCTCGCTGGCCAAATACGCGATTCCTTACACCGACGACGAGGCGACCGATAGCCTCGTGACCAAGCTGGCCCAGTTCTACGCCGACCGCACGCTGACCAAGAGCCCAATCACTCCGGCGGACCAAGCCGAGGCGTATTTCCTCCTGGTGAGTAAACGCCTGAGCAAGACCACCGGCCAGGTCATCACCGTGGACGGCGGCCTGCACGAGGCCTTCCTGCGCTAATAGCCGCTGCATTCACGTCCCTGATACAACCCGCCTGGCCACCACAACCCCGCCTAAATCCCCCCGCCGCCATGTCCGCCAAGAAAAAATCAGCCGTCACCTATTGTGCCGCCATTGACCTTGGCGCGACCTCCGGCCGAGTGATGCTCGGGCGGTGGGACGGCAAGCGCCTGGAGCTGACCGAGGCGCACCGTTTCCCCAATGCGCTGCGCACCATGGGTGGTCACGATTACTGGGACGTCGCGGGGCTGTGGGAGCAAGCGGTGGCTGGGCTGCGCAAGGCCGTCGCCTTGCTGCCCGAGGGCGCGGCACTGGCTTCGGTGGGAGTCGATACCTGGGGCGTGGATCATGTGTTGGTGGACGACGCCGGGCGGCCGGTATATCCGACTTTCGCTTACCGCGACAATCGCACCCAAGCCGGGCTAAAGGCGCTCGCGGCTGATCCTGCCGCGCTCGCCAAGGTGTATGCCGCCACGGGCATTCCCAACGTGTTTTACAACGCCTCGCTGCAACTCGCCGAGACCGTTGAGCAACACCCCGGCGTTACTCAGTTGGCCAAGCGCTGCCTGTTCCTTCCCGACTATTTTAACTTCCTTCTTTCCGGTCGCATGGCGAACGAAGTCACCATTGCCAGCACCTCGCAGCTACTCGGCGTCAAGGAACCGGTGTGGTCCACCTCCGCGTTAAAACACTTCGGCATCCCCTCGGGGTGGTTCTCCAAACCGGTGCTTGCCGGCACGCAACTTGGCGCGGTGAGCGGACTCGATTTTCTGGAAAACACAAAAGTAGTCGTGGTGCCCGGTCACGACACGGCGTGCGCGTACGACGCCATGCCCGCAGCGCCCGGTGGCGGCGACCTGTTTATCAGTTCCGGCACCTGGTCGCTGGTCGGCTACGAGAGCGACACGCCGGTGCTGGGAGCCGCGGCGCTCGCCGCACGCATTTCTAATGAACGCTGCGGCGATGGGCGTTACCGCCCGTTAACCAACGTCATTGGATTGTGGTTACTCGAAGGCATCATGAAGGACTTTGCGTCGCGCCCAAAGACCGACGCCAAGTGGGCCGAACTCATCACTGCCGCCGAAAAGCTCCCCGCGCCCGCCGTTTTGCTCGATGTCACTGATCCCGCGTTTGCCAACCCGTCCTCGATGAAGGCCGCCATTGACGCGCAAATCTCGAGCCGCCGCTTATCGCAGCCGCAAAGCCTCGCTGCCTACACTCGCCTCATCTGCGACTCCCTCGGCCAAGGCCATGCGGCCGCTAAGGCGGCCTTCGAGCGCATGAGCGGGCGCAGTTTTAGGCGCATTTTGATGGTCGGCGGCGGCTCGCGTAATCGCCTCCTGTGCCAAGCCACCGCCAACGCATCCGACCTCCCTGTGGTGTCGTTTTCTCTCGAAGGCTCTGCGGTGGGTAATCTCGCCAGTCAGCTTGTGTCCCTCGGCGCGGTTAAAAACCTCACCACCTTCCGCGCGCTGCTCGCCCCCACGCTCAGCCCGGTGATTTATACGCCCCAACGCAGCTAATACCAATTTGCGATCAAGATGAGCTTATTTATCCGGTTTCCTAGTGATCGAATACCGTTGGGAAACACCTTGAGCTCACGCTCAAGGCCACGGGGATTGTGTTCGTGAAACGTGTGGCCTTGAGCGTGAGCTCAAGGATGCCGGCTCAACTTGAAAGCTAATTAGTAAACCCGTCATCACTGCGACCCTCAGCTCGACTCGTCCAGCTCCCCCATTTTCTTCCTCGTTCGCCCTTAGCCCCCATCCGCCCATGTCCACTTCCTCTGCTCACCTCGCCTCGCCTGATGTCATCATCATTGGCAGCGGCGTTATGTCCGCCAATCTCGGCGCGCTGCTCAAGCGCCTCGACCCCTCGCTGGCCATTCAGGTCTACGAGGCGACGACCGAGCTGGCGCAGGAAAGCTCCCACGGTTGGAACAACGCCGGCACCGGCCACGCCGGCATCTGCGAACTCAGCTACACGCCCGACCAGAACGCCGCCGGCGAGGTCGATGTGTCTAACGCGATAAAAATCTTCGCGCAGTTCGAGCGCACTAAGCAGTTTTGGTCGTACGCGGTGACCGAGGGCATGATCGATAAACCGCGTGATTTTATCCGCCCGGTTCCGCATCTGAGTTTTGTCCACGGTGACAAAATGGTGAACTTCCTGCGCGCCCGTCATGCCGCCATGCAGGCGCATCCGTTTTTTAGCTCGATGGAGTTTTCCACCGACCGCGCCGAGATCGCCCGCTGGGCTCCGCTGCTCACCGAAGAACGTGCCCAGGTTCCCATCGCTGCGACCAAAATGGACAGCGGCACCGACGTCGATTTCGGCGTTGTTTCCCGCAAACTTTTGGCCTGGCTCGCCCGCCAACCTCGCTGTGCGGTCTCCGCAGGTCAGCGTGTGGTGGACCTCAACCGCACCGCTGCAGGTTGGGATGTCGCGGTCAAAGACGTGGCCAACGGTTCTGTTCACCACACTTCGGCTAAGTTCGTGTTTGTCGGTGCAGGCGGCGGCAGTTTGCTGCTGCTGCAAAAAGCAGGCGTGGCCGAAAGCCGCGGCCTCGGTGCCTTCCCCATCGGCGGCCAATGGCTTGTCTGCGACAAACCCGAAATCGTCGCCCGTCACCAAGCCAAGGTTTACGGCCAACCACTCGACGCCGCGCCGACCATGGCGGTGCCGCACCTCGACACCCGCGTGCTCGACGGAAAGCAGACGTTGCTTTTTGGCCCCTTCGCTTCGTGGACGACCAAGTTCCTGCACCGCGCTGGCAGTTGGACCGATCTGCCGAGCTCGTTCCGTCCGCACAACATCGCGACGCTACTCAAAATCGGCGCCAAGAACCTCGATCTGATCCGCTACCTGGTGCAGCAAGGCACGCAGTCGATGGACGACCGCATGAAGGTGCTGCACGTGTTTTACCCCGGAGCAAAGAAGGCCGATTGGAAGCTCATCGACGGCGGCATCCGCGTGCAGGCGATCAAAAAAACCGACGGTGAAGCCGGCAT
>JBILJE010000255.1:0-4581 GCA_044377395.1 Rariglobus sp.
CGTCATCCTCGCCGGTGAATCGGCCCGCGAATTCCTCCGCTGGCCCGAATACCGCGAAACCCCCGCAGGCGTCCGCCTCGATCTCTCCAGCCTGCCAGCCAAACGCCGCACATCCCTGATCTGGATCAGCGACCTGCTCGCCGCCACCGCAACGCGCGCGCCGGCCTTTGGCTGCTTCGGGCTACACGAATGGGCCATGGTGTACCGCCAAACCCCCGATGAGGTGCGCCACAACGCCTACACCCTGCGCGTCCCGCCCGAGGACTTGGCCCGCATCGTCGAAAACCAACCGCTGCGCTGCACTCATTTCGACGCCTTCCGGTTTTTCACCACCCCTGCCCGACCGCTCAACAAGTACCAACCCGAACGCGCCACCCTTAGCGAACACGAGCAACGCGGCTGCCTGCACGCCAACATGGACCTTTATAAATGGGCATCAAAACTGTCGCCCTTCACTCCCAGCGACTTGCTGGCAGACTGCTTTGCGCTGGCCCGCGATTTGCGCGAACTTGATATGCGCGCCAGCCCCTACGATCTCGCGGCACTGGGCTTTGCACCGATTCCCATCGAAACCCCGGAGGGCCGAATGGAGTACGAACGCCAACAACGCGCCTTCACCGCCCGCAGCGAGCCCCTTCGCGCCCGCTTACTCGGCCTGTGCGAAACCCTTATATCGGCATAACCGCGTAAAAATAATGTAAAGAGGCTTGCCAGTCGCATACACAAAAACGATTCATACCCCCGTATGAAATCAATCAAGCATCTCGCTTGCTTGGTTACCCTCCTGCTTTGCAGTTACCCCTTTAACACTGCAAAGGCCGACTCCGTGCGCACATGGACCGACCTCCAAGGCCGAACCATCAACGCCCGCCTGCTGCACTGCAATCCGAGCATGGCCACCATCGAAATCGAACGCGCCGACGGCGTGCGCTTCACCCTTCCAATCACGCGCCTGAGTTTGGCCGACCAACAGTTTTTACAGAACAGAGAGCCAATGGTTGACGCCACAGCCTCGGCCGCGCCCGCCGCCTCCGAAGCGCCGACCGCATTGGCCGAACTCTCCCCAGCCAACTTCGCTTGGCTGACGCAGGCCGGCAGCATGACGGCCCGCAACTACGTTAACACCCCTGCCGACCAACTGGTCACGGTGCTCAACATGCGCCTCAGCGGAGCGCATTCAACCTCAGCGAAAGACGCCATAAAGGGCGTGCGCATCGATCCGAACGCCGACCTCACGGAGATCAACCTCGAGACGACCTCCACGGTCAGTCTGGCCACATTTATCAGGGAGTTGGCCGAACAGAACAGCCTGCAGCTGCGCGTTGATGCCTCCGGCATCTTGGTCCTACAGCGCGTGCCCACCTCGGCACCAAAACAAACGATCAAATTCCTCGGTTTGTAAGGGCTACGGAATCAGTGGACTTCGTTAGGTGGCCACAGGGGCCACCTGATGAAACTCGCCACCCTTGCCTCTCCGAAAGCGGCCCGCTGGACGAGCCGGCTGACTACTGAAGGCGCTGGGGGAGTTTGCGCAGGCGCTGGCTGAGGTCTTCCAGCGGCTTGCCTGTCGGACGGGCGGTGAGGTCTTCGCCGGTGCGAATCACCTGCGAGGGCAAAAAGTTATTCACCAGCGCGCAATAATTGCTGGTCACCATGATCCCAAGCAGCTCGCCGGTCTTGCTCAAAACCAGGTCGCCGCGCGAGGGAGAGAAATCGCCAAATAATTTCCTCACCAGCCGGTTGTCCATGTGCACATAACTCGGGTTGCTCGGATCGAGTTTGAAGGGGATCTCGCCATAACCGGTGCCGCCGTTGGCGATGATCAGCGCTTCGGTGAACTTAAACGGCTCCAGCGCGATCGGGTAACTCTTCACCCCAAGCGCCGCCATCTGCGTCGGCGTGACCGGCAAAACCGCCACACGCGGGTCGATGGCCAGAAACACCAGGCGGTCCACCGCGATACGTTGCGCTCCTTTACGGAACTCCGCTTTGAGCGAGGCCCAATCCCAAGGCGGGTCGATCAGGGAAAAGGGCGTGTCGCTCACGTGGAGCAGCGCCACCGTGTCGCGGCCGTCGGTCACGAAAACGGTATTGGTATCGCGTTTGTCGGTGCGCGAGCTGAGCAAAAACGGGCGGGTGCCTTCCAGCGCGGTTTGCACGCGGTTGGCCAAAAACTCGTTGAAGAGAACGTTGATGTTAATCGGCCGGTTTTCGCGGATTTCCTTGGTCAGAGCCACCGAGCTGTCGGCGAGTTGGCCCACGCCTTGGGCGAGCTGGGTGGTGGTTTCCTGGACCTTGATGCGCTCCTGGCGCTCGGCCTCGACTTGGGTTTTTAACGTTTCGGCGGTGGTGCGCAGGAGCTGTTTTTCCTGCTCCACAACGCGAACGGTCACACTAAGATCCTCGATCTTGGCGCGAGCTTCCGTTTGGGCTTTTTCGAGAGTGGCGAGCGCTAGGGACTGACGCGCGGCCTCGGCCTGACGTTGCTCCAAATCGCGTTGGAGCTGGGCGAGGCGCGCCTTGGAAATCGTGGCCTCTGCGGCGGCCGAGTTAACCTGCGCGGTGAGCGTGTCGGCTTTTTGGCGGGTGGCGTCGAGAGAGCTGGCGGTAGCGGCGAGGGAGCTCGTGGTGTCGGCGAGGGCTTTTTCGCGCTCGCTGAGGGTGCTTTGGGTGGACTGGAGCTGCTGGGCAACCTGGTCGCGTTGACTGCGTTCGTCGGCCAGCGAGAGCTTCATGACCGCAACGAGGTCGTCGTCCTGGGTGGCTGCACCGTTGGCGGCACGCACGGAGGCGGCCGGCGGCGGGGGCGGCACGGGTTTGGCGGGCGGGGCGGCTTTCTGCCAGTCGGTGAGCGCGAGCAGCGTCAGCAACAGGAAGTCGCAAAGGATGAGGAGTAGCGTGCGATTCATGGCGCGGGGGCGCGGCGGTTAAGCGGCGGCGACGGCCGGGGTGGGCTTGGGCTCGGCGGAGGAGTGGCCGTCGAGAATGAGGCGGCGCTTGTAGGGGCGCACGTGGCGGATTTTGATGATCGCGACGCAACAGATGCCGAACAGGTTGGAGGAATAAGCGGCGAGCAAGTTGGGCTGAATCACGCCAAGAACTTGCAGCACGAGAGCGGTGGCGGTGCCGGCGATACCGATGTACAGGCCGCCGTCGAAGAGGTTTTCCTCGTTCTCCATGAGGCGGAGTTTCAGCAGTGCGGACACGGACTGGCGCTCGATTTCGCGGATTTTAGCGAGGCAGTACAGGTACATACCGATCTGAAGTGCGGCGAAAAAGCCGATGCTGATAAGGGTGGAGATATCCATGGTGAGTGTGGGTGCCGTGGGCGTGAGGGAGGCGGGATCGGAAAGGTTGGAGAGAACGGGAATGGTTAACTTGAGCTGAAATTCGGAGGGCGCGGTCGGTTTTAACAAAAAGGGTTCGGTGCCGAGCACGAGCAGGGCAGCGGTGAGGAGGGCGAGAATTCCGCTCTTCGCGCGGAACAGGCCCGGGTCACCGTCGGTGTCGTCGTCAAACAGCACCCGCTCCAGGCCGCGGAATAGGCAAAACGCCCCAAGAAGAAACCCCATGTACTTGGCGGCGAGGGCGAGTTTCGGAAACAGCAGGGCGGCCAAGGTTAACGGGCCGAAGGACGGGGCCGGCTGGTGGTTGACGGGCACTTGGCGGGAGAGCAACTGCTCGACGGCACCTTGGCCAAAGCCGAGCGCGAGACGCAGGTCGGCGAGGCCCGTGCGGCCGAATTTCAGCAAGTACGTCGCCACGCGGTCGGCCGAGCCGGAGAGCTGCGCGGCGCTGTAAATGAGCGGCAGGTCGTCGGGCGCAACACGGGCGAGCTGGGCAAATTCACCGAGGGTTTTCACGCTGCCGGTCAGGCGCAACAGTTCGCACAGTTGGACCCAATCGAGGCGTTTACCGAGGGAAAGCAGGTCGGCGAAAACCGGCTCCAGTTCGCCGAGCTGATTGGCCGCCACGGCAGCTCCGGCCAGCTCGCGCACCTCGCGCTGAAGCGCGGGGGTGAGGTGTTCGCCCTGATAAAGCAGGGCGGAAAGCAAAATCACGGCGTCGAGTGCCTGGCCGCCGGGTTGGGTGGCGGGCGAGAAGCGCTGGGTGCCGGTGACGGTGCGCAGGCGCAACAGCTCCAGCACGCCCTGAGAGCGGGAATTGCCCAGGTAGGCGAGCAGTTGGGCGCGCGCCTTTTGGGTAATAAAAAAGGTGAGCACCGGCGTGCTCTGAGTGCGGCCGGTGTTTTCCTTGAGGTTAAACAGCGGATCGAGAAACGGATCCCAGCCGCCCCAGGCGATGAGTTCGGGCTGGCGGTGTGCGGCGTTATCAAGCGCAGTGGCGAGCGGGGCGGCCTGCGGATCGCCCAAGGTGCGTGCGGCGGCGAGGGCAAGGGCTGCCGGGCCGGGTTTCTCGCGGTCGAGCCACTGGCGCCCGAGCTGAGCCACCGTGAGCGTGGCTTCGCCGGCTCGCTCCAGCAGCGGTGGGGTAACCGACTGGAGGTTGACTGGCACGCTCCACGCCGCCGCCAGCAAGCAGAGGCCAAGGCCGACGATCCACCCGATCGGCAAGGAACGG
>JBILJE010000256.1:0-4552 GCA_044377395.1 Rariglobus sp.
GAGCTTGAGGCGCGGCGAGGCGCACAGGGTGATAAATTGGAGTTGTTCGCCGGATCTCTGCGTAACGGGATCGAAGGCTCGGATGTCCTCAATTTCGTCGCCAAAAAAATCGAGACGGTAGGGCTCGGTCGCGGTGATGGGGTAAACGTCAATAATGCCGCCGCGCACCGCGTAGTGGCCGGGGGATTCGCAAACTGCCTCGGAGTCGTAGTCGAGCCCGTGGAGGGTTTCGAGCAGGGCTTGAAACGGCTGGGTTTGGCCTCGGGTGAGGGTGAGTTCGCGGGTGGCAAACGCCTCGATTGCAGGGACCGGCTGGATGAGCGCGGCGGGCGTGGTGACGATCACGAGTTGGCCGGCGGAAGTGGCGGAAGCTAGGAGCTGGGAGCTCTTAGCTCCAGGCGCAAAGTTCTTAGTTCCCAGCTCGCAGCTCCGCGAGGCGCGCAGGCGGGAGAGTACGGTGGTGCGGTCGGCGGAAGCGGCGAAGGCCTCGCGCATGTCACGGCTGTCGGGGATTGATTCGGGGAAAATGAGTGTGCTGACTGCCGCCGGATTGCCGCCTGCAGAGCGGTAGAAAAACGTGATGTCCTCGGCGAGTTGTTCAGCCAGTTTAAGGTTCTCAGTGACGACCAGCCAGACGGGTGCTAGGTGGCCACGCATGAGCTCGGCTATGACCGCGCCCCGGGCGGGCGGACAAACACCGGTGAGTTTGAGACGGGCGAGGGTAGCGGGGACGGGCATCAGGAACGGACTAGGGAAAAGTACGGCTGCCTTCAGGAGGCGGAAGTGGCCAACGCAGCGCGGGCCGCCGCTTCTTCGGCTAGTTTTTTGGAGGTGCCGTGGCCGGTGCCGAGCAGGCGGTCGGCCAAAAAGACCCGCGAAGTGTACTCCTTGGCGTGGTCCGCCCCGCCACTGGCTGCGGTTTCATAACGCAGGGCACCGCTGCCGTGCAGTGGTTGAAAGCGCTCTTGGAGGCGACCCTTGGGGTTGGCGTTTTCTATTTGTAGGCTGGAGAGCCGGGCTTCGAGCAAGCCGTAGGTACGCATGATAAACGCCTGGGCTACCGGCAGGTCGGCATCCAAGAGGATCGCCCCGACCATGGCCTCGTAGGCGTCACCGGCGGCGGTTTGCGATCCGCCCGTTTTTTGCTCGGCGGTGCACAGCCGCAGCAGCGGCGGAATCCCCAATTCACGCGCTAGCGAGCCAAGGAAAATGCCATTGGTCAGGGCCACCCGCAGCCGGCTCAGTTCGCCCTCACGCTCCTGTGGGCGCAGGTGAAACAGCGCCTCGGTAACGACAAACTGGATAACCGCGTCGCCCAAAAATTCGAGACGTTGGTAATGATCGCCGTCCTCGGGGTGCTCGTTGGCGTAACCGGGGTGGGTGAGCGCCTGCAGCAGCAACGCCTGGTTTTTAAACGTGTGCCCAAGACGGGCCTGCAGGGAGGTTAAAGAGGAGGGTGCGGTGATCACGGCTTAGAAACTCGAATCACAAAGGCCCAAACGCCCAAAAAAGCAGAGCGAAATCGGTCGGCGAACTGGGCCGCAATCCCGCGCCCTCAACCCCGGATGATTTAGCCGCAAAGAGGCGCAAACGGCGCAAAAACGGAGTGGCTTCAGGTTTCCCCCTTTTTTCGGCTTCTGCGCCCTTTTGCGGCCCAATCTCCGTTGCCCCTGCATTTACCCCGTGGCTGGGCCGTTTTTGTGTCCTATCGTGCTTTGTGTGGCCAACGGATCGAGTGCTTACCCCGCGCGCCGCCCCGTTGGGATTTGTCCCCCTGGGATTTTAAA
Source organism: Rariglobus sp. (assembly GCA_044377395.1). Lineage (GTDB taxonomy): Bacteria > Verrucomicrobiota > Verrucomicrobiia > Opitutales > Opitutaceae > Rariglobus. The sequence continues at coordinate 1,788 of JBILJE010000256.1, forward strand.
TTTTCGCGCTGCGCTGTTGGGATTTGTGATTTGCCGCGCCGCGCGGCTGGAATTTACCGCGCAGCGCGTTTGCGGTTACGACGACGCGCTCGCGTAGCGGCGCAGGCCGCGGTTGAAGACCCAAACCGCCAGACCCATCCAAGCAATCGTCACCGCGAGCAGCCACAGGGTGTTGAGCGCATCAAAGCCGTGGATGAGCGTGTTGGCGGGCACATTGCTCACCACCACCGCCGGCAATATCCACACAAAGACGATGCTGCTGACGCCTTTGAAGGCTTGGCGCGGCAGGCGGGAAAACTCCATCAAGGTGAAATAACTTCCCTCAATTCCCTGGGCCGAACCGAGCCAAAAGGTGAGCGATACGGTGATGAGCAGAATGGCGTAGTTAATTAAAAACCCGCACAGCAGCATCAGCGCGTAGAGAGCCATTTCCACCAACGAGGGCGACAGTCCCAGCTGGCGCGCCGCATAAATCACGACGGCGGCGGCGACCACCGCGTTGGCCAGACCGTCGAGGTCGACCTTGCGCGTCGAGACCATAACCAGCGGGTTACCCGGCTGGGCCAGAAAGAAGTCGAAATGCCCGCTGCGGATGTTGCGGGCCATTTCAAAGAGGTTGCTCCACACGAAGCCCATGATGAAGCGCTGCACGAGCATCGAACTGCCTACCAACAGGAGCATTTCGTAACGGGTCCATCCTGCGATTGAATCGGTGTGTTCGTAGATGACGGCGACGAGGAGCACGTTGACGGTCATCCAAAACAACTCGACGAGCGACCACATGATGAAGTCGAAGCGGAACATCAGGGTGCGCACGATGGAATAGCGCGCCCCGGCCAGCCAAATACGCAGGTAGTCGAGAATCGTCATCGTAGGGAAGGGCGTCCTAGCTTTAACCACCGACGGCGGTGTGACGGCGCAGGCCGCGCGTCCAGAGCAGTTGGGCAAGCCCCAGAAGGGCGACGACCCAGAAGGCCTGGATGCACAGGCCGGAGAGCGCTTGGGCTTGATCCAGCCGCCCCGTGAAAATCGCGGTGGGGAAATACATCTGGTAATAGTACGGCAGCCACTGCGAGAGGCGGAATATCCACTCCGGCAGCAGGTCGAGCGGGAACATTTGGCCACCGAGGATCGTCTCGATTGCAAGCGACAGGATGATGAACGACTGAATCTCCAAGAACCAAAAGGTCAGCAGGCCGAAGATGTAGGCGATGGTGAATTGGATGAGTGCGGCCATGACCATGGCCGGCAGACCGAGGGCGATTCGCCACGCGCCATCAGGCAGGACCAAGTGGTCTTTCAGGAGGGGCAGGGCGACGAGAATGGGTAGCAGGGCGAGTGCGCCGGAGACAAGGCGGGCGGCACCGAAGATGCTTAACCGGTAGAGGTAATAGTTGATCGGTTTAAGCAGGAACTGGTTGATCAGGCCGTTGCGGATGTCCTCGCTGATTTGGTAGTCCTCGTTGAACGCGCCGATGAAAAACTGCATCAGCAGTATGGCGATGAAGTAGGTGAGTGTCTGGTTGAGATCGAAGCCGCCGATGGTCGTCTGGCCGCTGTAAGCCGCGCCCCACAGGATGAATACGAAGGCGAGGTGAAACAGGGAGAACAACGCGCGCACGGCAAAGCCCCACCGGTAAACGATGTTGCTTTGCAGACCGATCAGGAAGGCGTGCCGGTATTTGGCGAAGACGGACATGATGCGCAGCGGACTCCTAACTCAAGTGAACGAACGGCACTTATTTACCGTTCAGGCCGAAGCGGGCGATGAGCTCCTTGGAGAGGTTTTTGTACGCGGTGGCGCCCGGCGAAAGCGGATCGTAGTCGAAGATGGTTTTGCCGAAGCTGGGCGCTTCGCTCAGGCGCACGGTGCGCGGGATGACGGTCTTAAAGATCTTGTCGGCGAGGTGGGCTTTAACCTCCTCGACGACCTGGCGTGAGAGATTGGTGCGGGTGTCGAACATCGTCATGACGACCCCGCCCAGCTCGAGTTTGTTGTTGAGGCCGGCGGTTTTGATGCGCTCGAGGTTGCGCAGGATTTGGCCGAGGCCCTCGAGGGCCATGTATTCGCATTGCAGGGCGATGAGCAGGAAGTCGGCTGCCGCCAAGCTGTTCATCGACAGCACCCCCATGGCGGGCGGACAGTCGATGATGATGACGCGGAATTTGCCCGAGGCTTTCACCGGGGCGATGACGTCGCGCAGGCGTGCCAGATAGTTTTGGGTCTGGGCGAGTTCGATTTCGGCGGCGGCGAGGTCTTCCTCGGAGGGGATCAGGGAAAGATTCGGGTAGGCGGTGGGGGTGACCATTTCCAGTGCGGTCCCCTCGCCACTGAGCGGGCCGTAAAGGCTGCGGCCGGCTTTCTTTTCCACGCCGACGGCGCTGGTGGCATTGGCCTGCGGATCGAGGTCGATGAGCAAGGTCGGGATTTTCTTTTCGGCGAGAGCGGCCGCGAGGTTGACGGCGGTGGTGGTTTTGCCGACGCCGCCCTTCTGGTTGGCGATGGTGAAGACGAGAGTGGACATTTTTAGAGTGAATAATGACCACTGACCAAAGTCCAATGGGCAAGAGCGTAAGACGTTTCAGGGCCGGCAAGTTGTTGGCTGGACCAAATAAAAAAACGCCGATCGTTTGATCGGCGTTTTTTGGCTGCAAAATTGGAGGCGCGAGCCGGAATCGAACCGGCGGAATCTCTATTGCAAGGCGTTAGTGGGGCGAGTGGTTGCGAAGTCGATATTTTGACGGCCTCACAATTGGCCTCATTA
>JBILJE010000042.1:0-15251 GCA_044377395.1 Rariglobus sp.
GGCAGGTTGACGTTGGGCTTGGCGTTAAATCCGAGTAGGGCAAAAAAGCCAAAAGCTCCCGCGCAGATCAAGGTGCCACGCCAACGGTTGGTCAGGTAAGTTTTGCCTCGTAGAAAAAGGCGTACCGGCGCCTCTGAGGCTTCGGCTAAAGTGGTTTCGTAGGTGAATGTCATGGTCGCGGCGCAGCAGGTAAGCGGACGACTTTTGTGCGATGGGCCCACGGTTAGGGCAACGCTGGTTTCCTAGGACTGATGCCAACTCGGCCCAACCAGGCGGCTGTAGCCGGGAGATTGAGGCTAACCCGTGCGGCGGCCTTGCGTGTCGCCACCTGGGGCCCATGGTCTGCGGGTTTTACGCCATGAAGCCGCACCATAATCTCGCCGAAACCCGCACGCCCGACGGGGCCCGTCTATCGCTCCACGAGCATGATGGCAGCTATTGCGTGCGCCTTAACGGTCAGGACCTCATGCATTCGTCCACCAGTGCCTCCGAGGTGCTACTGGGCGAACTCGCGTACACCCTGATCGACACCAAAGCCCCCACGCGCACCCTCATCGGCGGCATGGGGCTGGGTTACACGCTCAAAGCCGTGTTGGCCAAAGCCGGCCCCAAGGCGGTGGTCGAGGTCGGCGAACTCATGCCTGAGGTCATTGAGTGGAACCGCACGTTTATGGTCCAGCTCAATGGCAAACTCTTGGACGATCCGCGCGTCCAGGTGCGCCTGGGCGACGTGGTGTTTACCATTCAAAAGGCCCGCCCCAATTCCTACGACGCGATCCTGCTCGATGTGGACAACGGCCCGATTCCGATGGTACACGCGGGAAACTTCCGTCTCTACGGCCCGCGCGGCTTGGAGGCAATTAAGTCAAAACTGCGGCCGGGCGGGCGGCTGGCGATTTGGTCGGCCAGCCCCGACCACACCTTTGAAAAACGCCTGCGCGCCGCCGGCTTCGTGGCACAAGCGATTCCGGCCAAGTTGTTTCCTACCGCCAAGCGCAGTGCCTACGTGATCTACGTCGGCGACAAGCCGCTGGATGAGCCGGTTAAAAAGTGAGTGGGCGGCGGGGCGGGCGGCTGCCGTCCACACGGGCGGGGGGACCGAGCCGAGAGTAAGAGTAGGAGTAAGAGAACGAGAACGATTTCGGAGACGGCAACCGGTGTTCCTGCCTGAAGGGTTGGACGGATTGAATCGTTCTCGTTCTCCTTCCGCTTCCGACTCCGATTCCGACACCCTGCGGCCAACCTATACCTCCCGCCATACTACACCTTCGGCTTGGGCCGCAGGTGGGCCATGCCGCCGTCCACCGACCAGATTTGGCCGGTCACCCAGTCGGCATCGCGTGACACCAGCCAGGCGATCAGGCTACCGACATTGGCTGCCCGCCCGACTTTGCCCAACGGGTGCATTTTTTCGGACATTTGCCGTGCCTGGTCCGAGCCGAGCAGCGCCGCCGCCATCGGTGTGTCTACCAAGCCTGGGGCGACCGCGTTCACGCGCACGTTTTTGTTCGCGTAACTGGCCGCCGCCGCGAGCACCAGGCCGTTGACGCCGCCCTTGGCTGCCGCGATCGCTTCGTGGTTGGGCAACCCAGCCTGCGCCGCCACCGAGCTGATCAACACAATCGAGCCGCCTCCCTGCGCCTGCATCGGCAGCACCGCAGCCTTTAACCCGTAAAATGCCGAGTTGAGGTTCAGGTCGATGACCCGCTGCCAATCATCGAGCGAGGTCAGGTGCGCGGGTTTCATCAGGATTGAGCCCACCGCATGCACGTAGGCATCGAGCCGACCGAAGCGCTCGATCGTCGATTTCACGGCGGCCTCAACCTCGGCGGGCTGGGTCGCGTCGGCCATCACGGTGTGCAAGGCGGGCAATTCGGTGTGCAAGGCGGTAAGTTTGTCCGCGCCGAGCGCATAACCGGCGACTTGCCAGCCGGCGCGGGCGAGGCGGCGGGCGACATCCGAGCCGATGCCGCCGGTCACCCCGGCGATGAGGACAACCGGTTGGTCGAGGCAGGTGGTTTCAGGAGCAGATAATGATGTGGTCATAGGGTCGTCGGGTGGTTGGTTAAATTTTAAGGTCTTTGGCGTAGCCGGTGAGTTCCAGGTAGGCCGAGCCGATCTCGCGACCGTCAGCGTCGAGCACGCGACAGGCGCCCTCCCAATAGGAAATGCCTCCGCTTTTTCCTTCGAGCTCCTGGTTTTTTGCCAGCGGTACTAAGGTGAGCGCCACGCGTAGGCCGCTCACCGGATCTGTGCTCGTTAAGCGCACCCGAACCGGATAAACCGCGCCGGTCGCCGGACTGGTCCACCGTTCCAACACGTCCCACTTAAAATCACTTTTTCGCGGCACGCCGGCCGTATCCACCCAGGTCAGCGTTGACGCCGGGTCGGCCGAGCCGTCGCGCAGCCGCATCCGGTAAAACATGACCTCGCGCCCGTCGTTGAGGTGAATGCCCGCCCAGTCCCAGCCGACCTGGTTTTCGTCGAGTTGGCTGCTGCTGATTTCGTGATCCATCCAGGATTCTCCGGTCACCGTGAGGGTTTCCTCGCCCAGCGTCAGCAAGCCTTCAGTGCGCAGGCGCGGAAAGGTCAGATAATAACTCGCGGCGGTCGGGGCGGCGCCTTTGCGCGAGATCCCGTTTTCGCCAAAGACCACCAGCGGTTTGGTCGGAGACAGGGTGAACGCAAACCCCACCTCGCCGCGCACCGCGCCGCGCAGTTCGAGGCGTTCGGCGGCGGACGTGTCAGGCAGCAGGCGCAGGCTCCAGGGGCCGTTGTGCACGGCGAGGGTGGCGGTGGCCGCACCGGCGTCCCAACCCTCGCGGTTAAGCCGTTCCTGGTGGTAAAACCGGCCGCTGGTTCCGTCGATCAGCGCCATGTGGGCGAGGTGAAATTGCACGGATTTATCCGGCGAAGCGCTGCGGAAAAACGTCGCCTGGTACCCAAAGCGGCGCGCGCGGTCGGCGGTGAACAGGTGGCCGGTCACGTACCACCATTCGATTTTGAATTCGGGGTGTGAACCGTGGTCGCGGGGAAACGTGAAAACCCGCCCCGGTTGCGGCACCGCAAAGCCCTCGGCGGTGGTCAGCGGCATCTCGGCGGCTTGCCCACGAAAGGGCACGAAAAGACACGAAAGAATTAAACCACGGAAAAGGGTTCGGAGTGTGCGGGATTTCATTTCGTTTCGTGTGTTTCGTGGGCAAAAATGCCGGATCATTCCTCGCGGTCCGCCGGCAGGTCGGCGCCCCAGCGGCCGACCGCGTAACCGACCAGCCCGCCGGTCACCGTCACCGCCGCGCCCAGCAGCAGCAGTGCGCCGACCGGGAACGCCGTCGAGAGGGTCCAGCCGAAGGATTGTTTGTTGATCACATGGATGAGCAACCAGCCCAGCGCGACACTCAGCGCGAGTCCGCTGAGCACCGCGCAGGCCGACACCGCCAGGCCTTCGACCGCGGCGGCTTTAGCGATTTGCTGCCGCTGAAACCCGAGCGCGCGCAACGTGGTAAGTTCTTCGCGCCGGTCGAGCAACACGCTGATCAAGGTCAGCGCCAGACCAGTCATCGCCACGGCCACCCCGATCACCTCAAGCGCGTGGGTGATGGCAAAGGTCTGCCTAAAGACCCGCAGCACCTCGGCGCGCAGCTTGGCGTTGGTGAAAATCGACAGCCCCGGATAACGCTGGAGCAACTCGGCGCGCAGCGCGTCGGGTTCGACGCCCGGTTGCACGTAGAGCGCGACATTGCTCACCGAGTCCTCAGCAAACCAACTCTGGATCTGGCGGCGGGTCATTAAAATGGAGCCGCGCTCGTTGCCGTAATCGGCAAACACTCCGGCGACCACCACCGGGCGCACGCCCGCCGGAGTGGGTAAACGCAGGGTGTCGCCCACACCGACGTGAAAGCGGGCGGTGAAACTCTCGCTGACCAAGGCGAGGTGGGCGTTGCGCGCCGGATCGAACATCGCGTCGTCGCGCGGCGCGGTGATCCACGGCAGATCCGGGCGGACTGCCGGGTTTTCCAAATCGGCGCCCGAGAGCAGGGTGGGGATGCCGTCCAATTCGATGAAATGCGCAATCAACACCGCCGAGCGCGCCACCGCAGGGTGCTCGGCCAGCGCCTTCGCGGTGGCAGCGGAAATCCGGTTCTGGGCCGATGCGCTTTGGGCACCAGCACTGCTAATATAGAGATCGGCCTGCAAAGCGCGTTTCACCCAGCCCTGCATGGTTTGCTCAAAACTCGCCACCAGGATGGTCATGCCAGCGGTCATGCCGATCGCGCACACTAGTGCGGCCGCCGCCAACCGGTGCCGACCTGAGGGCTGGCGAAGGTGACCGAGGGCGATTTTCACGCTCACAAAGCGCTCGCCCAAACCGCGCGCCAAGCGGGCCAGCGGAGGCAAGAGAAAGGCCGCGACTACCCCTACGCCAAAAATCCACAAAAACGCCGCCGCGTATCCGGCCAAGGGGAAGCGGCCGCCGCCCGCCAAGGACAACGGCGGCAGCTGTGCGCAGAGGATGCCGGCGGCGACAAACCCGAGACCAAGCGCGAGATTGCGACCGAGGCGAGGGCCGGCGGCGGGACGCGCGCCGCGTTGCAACACCTGGGCGGGCGGGGTGCGGGAGGCTTCGCGGGCCGGCCAGAAACCGGCGACCAGCGCCGCACCCACGCCGAGCACGAGGCCGAGGAAAATTTCGGCCCCCGTGAGCTGGGCCGAGGCCACGGTGGTGGCGTAATAGAGGGCGTTAATCGTCTGGGCGACGGCGCGTACCGCCAGTTGTGCGCCCGCCCAGCCGAGCACCAGACCAAGCGCTCCGCCGGCCAAGCCAAGCAGCGCAGACTCCACCAACCACAAGCGGCGAATCGCACGTTCTTCCACGCCGAGGGAGCGCAGGATGGCGATCTCGGGGCGGCGGCGCACCACCGCGCCGTCGAGCGCCTGGAAAATCAGGTAAAGCCCGGTGAGCAGCGCGATGAGCGAAAGGATCGTGAGGTTAAGGCTGAAAGCGCGGGTCATCGCCTCAGCGGCCTCGCGGCGCGCGCCGGGCGGGGCGACCGTCCAGCGGGCGTATTGGCCGGCCTCGGGGCGGGCGCTGGCGAGGGTTTGCAGCAGGTCGCGCAACTCGGCGCGGCGTTGCTCCAGGCGCGGTCCGGCTTCGACCACGAATTCAACCCGGTCGATGCGGCCGACTTTGCCGCTGATTTGTTGCAACGCGGCGAGGTCGGCGATCATCAACGTGGCCGGGGCACGGGGCGCGTCGGGCGCGGTGGGAATCAGGCCGGCGACCGGCAACACGCGGATAGTTTCGTCGATGACGAGTGCGATTTCGGTCGGCGGGGTGGGGGCGTAGTCGGCGCTGATCCAGACCTGCGGGCCGCGGTTAAAGGTTTCCCAAAACGCCTGGTTGCCGCTGGGGAAAAACGAGCGGTCCTGGGCCCGTGCCAAGTTGGCAACGCCGAGCAGATCGACTCCGAGTAGGGTGTAGGTGGTGCGGCCGAGTTTGGTGGTGTCGGTCGCCTCGGGCGGGGTGGCGCCGGTGACTTCGACCAATGGAATAATGTGGACCGGGCGAGACCCGAGGGCGGCGCGCAATTCGGGCAGAATGCTTTCGGGGAAACTGCCCGTGGGTGACTCGATCACCCAGTCGCTCTGGCCAGTGAGGGTGTCAGTGAAATTGGAAAAACTGCTGACGGCGGCGCGGTTGGCCAGGCGCACGGCGACGAAAACCGACACCCCGAGGGCGAGGATGAGGACGAGCAGGGCGCTTTGTTTCGGTGCCAACCGCCAGTGGCGGAGGGTGAAGTGGCGCAGCAGAAACGGCAGCAGTGGCGCGTTCATGCGACCCCCTCGGAGTTATGGCCGCGAAAGGCATTTCGACGTAAACGGCAGTCCTCGAGTTTAAGACACCCCGAGCTCACGCTCGAGGCCACGGGGGATAAGGTACGTGTGGCCTTGAGCGTGAGCTCAAGGGGGCGACGGCCGCGAAAGGCATTTCGCCGTAAGCGGCAGTCCTCGAGTTTAAGACACCCCGAGCTCACGCTCGAGGCCACGGGGGATAAGGTACGTGTGGCCTTGAGCGTGAGCTCAAGGGGGCGACGCGAGGCGGGCGCGCAAACTGGAGTAATCACAGGGTTCATGTGCGGGCAACGATGCGGCCGTCGCGCAGGTGGATGCGGTTTTGGCAGATGGCGGCCGCCTCCTCGCTGTGGGTCACCAAAATGAGCGCGGTGTGGGTTTCGTCGGTCAACTCGCGCAGCAAGGCGAGGATGTTGGCGCCGTTGGCGGAATCGAGGTTTCCGGTGGGCTCGTCGGCCAAAATCAGGTCGGGTTTGTGGATCAGGGCGCGAGCGATGGCGACGCGCTGCTGTTCACCGCCGGAAAGCTGGGCGGGTAGGGCGGCGGCGCGGTGGGTCAGGCCGATGCGCTCAAGAAAACCCTGCACGCGCAGGCGGCGTTCGGGGGCGGCGACGCCGAGCAGTTGCAGGGGCAGGGCGATGTTTTCTTCGGCGGTGAGGGTGGGCAGTAAGTGGAAAAACTGAAAGACGGTGCCGACGTGTTCGCGGCGTAACCGGGCCAGACCGTCGCTATCGAGCTGGTCGATGCGCAGGCCGTTGAGGGTGATTTCGCCCTCATCGGGCCGGTCCACGCCGCCCAGGCAGTTGAGCAAGGTGGTTTTACCACTGCCGGAGGGGCCGGTCAGCGCCAGGCGTTGGCCGGCGGCGACGGTAAACGAGACAGAATCAAGGACGCGGCGCGCACCGTAGTTTTTACTGACGGCTGAGACCGAGAAAACCGGGCTGGCGGGGGTGGGCGGCATGGCGGGAGGAAAAGGCGGTTCCCAAAAAACGCCAGTCGCCGAATGAAATATCCCGCCCGACTCCCATTCACGTTTCCGCTGCCGAACATCGGGGGGCGCGCGTTACCGCAGATTTCAGCCCAGGATTACTGGTCGATTTATTGCAGGTCGGCCTGGCCCGAGCCCAAGTCGGCTCACCTGGGGGGGCGGAACCAAAGGCGGTTCCCACTGACTTTTCATTCATGATCCCCTGGTTCTTTATTCTGCTGCTTTTGCTGTGTGGTCTGCCTGCTGTGGCTGAGCCTAAACGGAGCGAATCCAGGCCTGATCTCCCGCATATAAACAACCTGCAGTTGAGCCTGTCCGTGGTTCATTCGGGTGTTCCATTACGAGGGACCAACCGGATGAACTCGCTTGCCGTGACGCTCAAAAAAATCGGTGACTGCGATGGCAAGGTAACGATCAAGGCCTGTTTTTTCGGTAAAAGTGTTAACAGCGGGAAAATTACGCTGAATAAAGCCCTGACGCGGGAGGGCGAAGCGGTGGCTGGAGCGGGCAACACCTATGTTTTTGAGTCGGACGAATTCATTTACGAGCCCAGTAAAACGATCCCGACAAAGACGGCCAAAGGGCGGGATAAAGTGGTGTCGGCCAAAGGGGTTTTGCCGCATGGCTCTTTGGTCCAAATATTTGCCGAGGGTAAACTGATCGCAACCCACGCCTCGAGTCAGGGCTACGAGGCCGTGCTCGCGGAATCAGGGGAGTTGAAAAACAAAAAGCGGGACAAGCGGGTCCGGTAGAGCGAACGCGGTAACGGGACTAAAAAATCCCTCGCGGCTCGTTGTCGTCAGGGCGAAACGAAGTGGGTGGGAAGGCGCGGGCTTGCAGGTCGCGCCAGTGTTGGGCGGCCCGTTCCAGGCGGACGACCGACTTGAGCTCGGTTTCGCCGGCGTAGATGATGAACACAAACAGCACGCCGCCCATGTATTGACCGTGGTAAATCAGGTAGCTTGCCCCTGCCAACGCCACGACTTTACCCACGCCCACGGCAATTTGGGTGGCGCGCAGGTAGGTGAGTTTCATGGCGAGCATCGCTCGAAACACCCGTCCGCCATCCATCGGGAAGGCCGGCAACAGGTTAAAAACTCCCATGATCAGGTTCACCAAAATCAGGTGACGGCCCATTTCCATAAAATTGAAGGAGAGCTCCAGCGGCTCCCAATTTTCGGGGAAACGCACGACGATCAGCAGCAGCCCGATGATGAGGTAATTCACCGCCGGGCCGGCCAGGGCGATGATGATTTCCTCACGCGGGCGGCGCGGGATTGATTCCATTTCGGCCATGCCGCCGATGGGCAGCAGCAGGATGCGTGGCACCCGCACCCCGAAGTAGCGGGCGGCGGCGGCGTGGCCGAGCTCATGCAGGGTGACGCAGATAAACACTGTCAGCAGGGTGGCCACACTCCAGATCGCGCCCGGCCAGGAGGCGCTACTCCAGCCCTCCCACGCCACGTAGGCCAGCAGTAGAATGAAACTCACGTGCACCGAAAGTTGGATGCCTCGAATACGAAATAAATTCATGGACCAGCCGAGCATGGGAGCGGAAAGCAACACTGCTTTCTGCTGTTTCGCCAGTGTTCTTGTCAGCGGGCCTCAATCTCGTACACCTAGGCGCATGTCCGACCTCGCAAACCGACCGCCCTCCATTCTTGTCATCGATGACGACGCCGAAGTGCGTTACTCGCTGGGACGCGTGCTGTCCTCGAAAAAATACCAGGTGAGCGAGGCCGCCAGCGGCGAACTGGGCGTGGCGGCGGTCAAAAAGGGGCCGCTCCCCGACTTGATCTTTTTGGACATCCGTATGAGCGGCATCAGCGGCATCGAGGCGCTCCAGCACATCCGTGCGGCTAACCCCAAGCAGCTCGTGGTGTTGATGACCGCCTTCGGCACCGCCCAGACCGCCATCGAGGCGATGAAATACGGGGCGTTTGACTACCTCATGAAGCCGTTTGACCCGGCCAAGGTTTTGACCATCGCCGAGACCGCGCTCAAGGCCCACGCCGACATGCGCGCGGTGGTGGACTACAAGCCGACCATCAACAGCGACGACTACAAGGAGGGCATCGTCGGCTCCTCGCCGGTGATGCAGGACGTGTTTAAAACCATCGGCCAGGTGACGGCCAGCGACGTGACGGTGATGATCACCGGCGAGAGCGGCACGGGCAAGGAACTGGTCGCCCGCTCCATCTGGAAGCACTCGCACCGCGCCGGAAAACCCTTCATCGCAGTCAACTGTGCGGCGATTCCCGACAATTTGATCGAGAGCGAACTCTTCGGCCACGAAAAGGGCTCTTTCACCGGCGCGACCGGCCAGCGCTTGGGCAAATTCGAACTGTGCGATGCCGGCACCATTTTCCTCGATGAAATCGGTGACATGGCGCTGGCCACCCAGACCAAGATTTTGCGCGTGCTCCAGCAGGGCGAAATTCAGCGCGTGGGCGGCACCGAGACGATCAAGGTCGACGTGCGCATCCTCGCCGCGACCAACAAGGATCTTGAGGAAATGGTGAAGTTAAAAACCTTCCGTGAAGACCTGTATTACCGGCTCAACGTGGTGCGCATCCGCATGCCGTCGTTGCGCGAACGAGTCACCGACGTGCCGCAGATCGTGGATTTCTGCCTGCAAAACCTGGTTAAGCAGAAAAAGGCGCGCACGAGCAAGGTCGCGCCCGAGGCCATGGAGGTGCTCACGCGGTACCGTTGGCCGGGCAACGTGCGCGAGCTGGAAAACGTGGTGTATCGCAGCGCTGTGATCGCCCAGGGCGACACGATTTTACTCAAGGATTTGCCCGTGGAGGTGCGTGAGTCAGCTGGAGCGACTGCGCTTTCGGCGATGACCGGCAACTCGGCGGCGCCCTTTGAAGTCGCCCGCACTGCGGCAGTGGAAAGCGCCGCGCTGGCCAACGCCCAGGTGGTTGCCGAAAGCATCGCCGCCGGCGACGCGCCGCTGAGTGTCGAGCGGGCGCTGGACTTTTTGCACGTTGAGTTGAGCCAGCACCCCGAGCCGATTTTGGCGCGCCTTGAACGCGAGATGATTGTGCGCGTGCTGGGTGCTACCGGCGGCAACCTGCTCAAGGCGGCGGAGAAGCTCGGCATGACCCGCGCCACCCTGCGCAAGCGCGTCGACGAGTTGGGGCTGAAGTTCTGAGAAATGCGGCGGACGGATACGTCCGCCGCAAGGGAGTTTCCACCGTCCGAAACGGGTGGGAATTCTTTGGAATTCATACGTATGACCAACCGTTTTTATAACGCCTTTGATCAGGAAATCTGGGGCGGCGCGCGCAAAAGCGACTACCGCACGGCGTTTCAGGTCGACCGCGACCGGGTGATCCACGCACAGGCTTTTCGCAAACTGCAGTCGAAGACCCAGGTGTTCCTTTCGGGCGAGTACGATTTTTACCGCACCCGGCTGACGCATTCCATGGAGGTTGCGCAGATCGGCCGCTCGATTTGCCACTATTTGAAAACCCAGGGCGGGCCGCTCGGACCGGACTTTTTTATCGATGGAGACCTGGTTGAGGGCGTTTGCCTTTCGCACGATTTGGGGCACCCGCCGTTTGGCCATTCGGGCGAACGCACCCTGCAGGAGTTGATGAAGCCGCACGGTGGTTTCGAGGGCAACGCGCAGACCCTGCACTTGCTCACCGAGACGCTTTACCAGGACGAGTCCAGCGTGCGCGGCATGCAGCCCACCCGCGCCCTGCTCGACGGGGTATTGAAATACAAAAAACTGCACCGTGAATTCACCTGTGCTCCGAGCAACCATTTCCTCTACGACGCACAGTCGATTTACCGCGATTTTGTCTTCGGTGATGCGGCGATCCCTGCGGAGCTGCACGGCGCCGAGGAGTTAAACGGATTTAAGAGCGTGGAGTGCCAGATTATGGACTGGGCGGATGACGCCGCGTATTCGCTTAACGACATCGTCGACGGGGCGAAGGCGGGGTTTCTCACCAGCGATCGCATCGAAAGTTGGGCGGCCAAGGTGGGCGTCGATACGGAAGGGCAGCAGCACCTGGAAACCTTGATCAACGTGATCCGCAGCGACCGCCTCGAAGCGGTTTTTTCGGAGAAAACTGGGGGCTTTATCACGTCCTGCCGACTGCGTCCGAGGCGCAATTTTATGGCGGGGCGAACCCACCGCTACGCCTTTGAACTGGTGGTGGCGCCGGCCGCGTTGCGTGAGGCGCAGTTTTACAAGCAGATGGCCAACGACCTCATTTTCGAAAGCCCGCAGCTTCAGCAAATCGAGCACAAGGCACGCAAGGTTTTGTTTAGCCTGTGGGAATCGTGCTGGCGCAACTACGTCGAAAAAGGCCCGCGCGTGATCAAGATTCTGCCTCCTCGGGTCGGCCGGTTGGTTGAGGCGGAGACGACCGTCGACGGCAAGGCCCGGCGCATCTGCGATTGGCTTGCTGGGCTGACCGACGGCATGATCGTGCGCACTTACAAGCTCCTCAACGACCCCGATTTCGGCTCGTTGCGCGATTTGAGTTAAACAGCGTCGCGGTCCCCGCTGCAGGAATTCGCTATTGCAGCTCGCTACGCGCTGCTGATTCAGGGTTGCCTCGGCTTTCGGCGCGCCCCTCACTCTCGGCTTCTATTTCGCATGGCGTTCCAACTTAAAAAAGTGCTCAAGGCACTGCTCTTCTCATCGAGCCAACCCCTCACGGTCAAAGACATCCAGACCGCGTTCGCGCGGTTCCATGACCAAGCCACGGTGAGCACCGCGATCGTTGATCCCACAGCCGAGGGCGCCGCAGCCGACTCCGACGCACCCGCTCCGATCGGCAACGAAGCCGCCGAGGTGCTCCTCGTCGCCCCCAGCGAAACCGACGCCGACCTTTACCAAAACGTCCCGTCGCTCATCACCGCCACCCAGATCCGCGAGGCGATGGATCAACTCGCCGCCGAACTACGCGCCTCCGACGACATTTACCTGCTCATCGACGGCGCCAGCGGTTACCGCTTGGTGACGCACCCGCGTTTTGCCCGCTGGATTCGCATCCTGCGCGACGAACCCGCACCGACCAAGCTCACCCAGTCGGCGCTCGAAACCATGGCGATCATTGCCTACCGCCAGCCGGTCACCCGCACCGAAATCGAGACGATTCGCGGCGTTTCGGCCGAGGCCGGCCTGAACAAACTCCTCGAACGCGAACTCGTTTATATCGTCGGTCGCGCCGACCTTCCGGGTCGCCCCCTGCAATACGGCACCACCGATCAATTTTTGGAATTCCTCGGGGTTAAATCCCTCGTCGAACTGCCCGCCTCCGACGTGCTCACCCCGCGCCAAATCGACGAATGGCTCAAAAACGCCGTCAACGCCACGCCTCCAACTGACAACGAAATGGGCCTGCCGCTGGAAGACGGTGAAGGCGATTCGCCCAGCCTGTTCCCCGTCGAGGTCGCCCATGTTGAACCGCATCCCGAAGCCCCCGACGCTCCCGCAGCATCCGCCGCTCCCGCCGCCGGCCAATCCACTTCCGCCTAACCCATGTCCGACCCGCTTCAACCCATCCGCGATCAAATTGACGCCCACGATCGCCAAATCGTCGAGTTGCTCAACAGCCGCCTCTCCCTGGCCGCCGAGATCGGTAAACTCAAACGCGACTCCGGCGGCCAGATCTACGTGCCCGAGCGCGAGGACGCCGTTTTTCGCAAGGTCACCGGGCTGAGCCAAGGCCCCATCAAGCCCGAAGCCCTGCGCGCCATTTACCGCGAAATCATGTCGGCGGCCATAGCCCTCGAAAAACCCCTGCTCATCGCCTACCTCGGGCCGGAGTCGACCTACACGCATGCCGCGGCCATCAAGAAATTTGGCGCCAGCGTTGATTACGCCGCGATTGCGACCATCGCCGACATTTTCACCGCCGTGGAAAAAGGCGAAGCCGACTACGGCCTCATCCCGATCGAAAACTCCACCGAAGGCTCGGTGCGCGAGGCGCTCGACAGCTTTGTGGAGAGCGACCTCAAAGTGGTGGCTCAGGTGGTTTTGGAGATTAACCATGCGTTGATATCGGCGAGCCCGCTGGCGCAGATCGAAAAAGTTTACTCCAAAGATCAGGCGCTCGCCCAGTGTCGCCACTGGCTGCAACGCCACCTGCCGCACGCGCAACTCATCGACACCTCCAGCACGTCGCGTGCGGTGCAAATCGCCAAAGACACCCCGGGCGCGGCCGCCATCGCTTCCGAACTGGCGGCGCAACACCAGGACGTCGCCGTCCTGGCGCGTGGTATCCAAGACCAGTCCGACAACACCACGCGCTTTTTTGTGATCGGCAAAAAAGCCTCCGGCCCCGTGGGCGGCGGACGCGATCTCACCAGTCTGGTGATCTCGCTCGGTGATGAAGCTGCGGCGCACTCCGGCTCGCTGTTGAAGATGTTAAAACCCTTCGGCGAGCGGGGGATTAACCTTTCCAAAGTCGAATCCCGCCCGAGCAAACGCCGGCCCTGGGATTACCTGTTTTTCATCGACGTTAAGGGCCACTACGATGACCCCGCGATGAAAGAAGCGATTGCCGAGCTCAAGCAGTTTTGCCCTCTCGTGAAATGGCTGGGGAGTTACCCCTCGATCACTCAGTAAACGGATAGGGCCTTGAGCCCCGTCGGCCGCTTAAAGTGCGGTAATGAAACAATTGCGGCCCATAGCTGGGCGACACACGGGCCGCAATCGTTTCGAGCAGTGCTTAACTGCTTTTGCGCGTCAGCTCGATGGGCTGTTCGTGGAGTTTTAGCTCGGGGTTTTTGTCGATGAAGTAACGCATCGTCCAGTCGTTGGGGAACAGGACGATGGGCTGGTCAAACTTATCGACGCCGAAGCTCACCCCGCTGGCGACGATCAGCGTGCTGGTGTCCTTGAGCGCGGGATGCGGCTCCAGCCAACGCAGCAGTGTCCAGGGCGTGGGCTCGAGGCGAGACTCGGCGTTGTACTCCGACTTGAGGCGGTACTGCACGACTTCGAACTGGAGGTTACCCACCGCAGCCAGCAGCGTGGAGCCGGGCGGCGCGTTGCGGGGCTGGAACGACTGAACCACGCCTTCTTGCAGCAACTGTTCGAGGCCTGCGCGGTATTTTTTGGAATCGCCGGAGTTGGGATTCGAGATGTAGGTGAAAACCTCCGACGGGAAGCGCGGGATTTCATCGTAGGCAATGGTACGATCCTCGGTGAGCGTGTCGCCAATGCAGAAGGCGTCGTGGCCCACTAGGCCAATGACGTCGCCCGGCCAGGCCTCGTCAACGGTCTCGCGTTCCTGGCCGAAAAGGCGGTGCGAGGAGGAGAGGCGCACGGTGCGGCCGGTGCGTTGATGGACGACGCTCATGTCGCGGGTGAATTTACCCGAGCACACCCGAACGAAGGCGATGCGGTCGCGGTGCTTCGGGTCCATGTTGGCCTGAATCTTGAAGACGAAGGCCGAGAACTTTTCGTGGGTGACGAGGATCTCGCGAGCGGCGGAAGGCGCAGGCGCGCCGGGTACACTCATGCTCACCGAACGGCGCGTGGTCGGCGGAATGGAGTTTTTCAAGAAACCCTCAAGCAGGAGCTGGACACCGAAGTTGTTCACCGCTGAGCCGAAGAAAACGGGCGTCTGCTGGCCGGCTTGGATGGCGGCGAGATCGAACGGGGCGCTGGCACCATCGAGGATCTCGATTTGCTCGGAGACCTGATCGAAAGTGTAGTCATCGAGACGGTCGCGAACGACCGGATCGGTCAAACCGGTGACGTCAACCGGGGCGCGGTAAGCCCCATGGGGCGTGCGTTCGAAGAGGTGAACCTCCTTGGAACGCCGATCGTAAACCCCGCGGAATCCAGGACCGTTACCCAAGGGCCAGGTGACGGCGCAGGGGGTGAGGCCGAGTACACGCTCCAGTTCATCCAGCAGGTCGATGGGGTTGAGCGTTGGGCGATCGCACTTGTTCATGAAGGTGAACACGGGAACGCCACGGCGTTTGCAGACTTCGAAGAGCTTGCGGGTCTGCGGCTCAATGCCTTTGGCGGCATCGATCACCATCAGGGCGGCGTCCACGGCGGTGAGCACGCGGTAGGTGTCCTCGGAGAAGTCCTTGTGACCGGGGGTGTCGAGCAGGTTCACCGCGTAGCCCTGGTAGTCGAATTGCAGGACCGTCGACGAGATGGAGATGCCGCGCTGTTTCTCCAGCTCCATCCAGTCGGAGGTGGTGGCGCGCTGGCTTTTACGTGCGGTGACGGCACCCGCCAAATGAATGGCGTTGCCGTAGAGAAGGAATTTCTCGGTCAGCGTGGTTTTGCCGGCATCGGGGTGCGAGATGATCGCAAAGGTGCGGCGGCGGGCGATTTCCTGGGCGGGCGTCATGAAGAAACCCCCAACGCAACAGGGGGCGGGCGGGGAGGGGAAGCCTTATTTGGCGGCCGGTGCCG
>JBILJE010000043.1:0-15249 GCA_044377395.1 Rariglobus sp.
CCGAGCCCGCAGGTCCGGCAGTAACCGATTATAGAAAACCGATTTAAAGATCGGATCCTGATCGGAGGCCCACTCGTCAAAGAGATAAAAGGGGCGGTCCTCCAAGTAAGCGGTCAGCAGAGCGAGGCGCTTGCGCTGCCCTTGCGAGAGGTCGGTGGTCGAGAGCGACCCATTCTCGACCTTTACCTTATGGTCGAGTTGCAACTCACTGAGGTAAGCGCTTGCCCGCTCCTCCAGCCTGAACTTCTCCAGCCCGAGAAACGAATCGAACAGGTAGAAGTCGGCGAACACCGCCGAGAACAACTGCCGATAATGGTCACGGTTGTGCTCATCAATGAGTTTCCCATTAAAACGAATCTCACCCTGGGCCGGCGGATAAAGTCCTGTGATAATTTTCGCCAAAGTGGACTTACCGCTGCCGTTGCCGCCCACCAAAAAGACGATTTCTCCCGGCGAAAAAGCGAGGTTCACCGGTCCCAACGTAAAGGTGCTGTCCTCGTTTTCACGGCGATAGGCATGGCTGATCCCGATCAGCTCCAGACAAGTCAAAAGGGGTGTTGAAGTTTGGGGCACTGGCACGCTCAAGTCGCTGTTGCGCTCCGTCAGGGTAAGACCGACTTTTTCGATTTTCTGTAAGGCGATTTGGGCGCGTCCGAAGACCGGAAAAACAAACATAATCGCTGACAGCGGCCCCATGAGATAAAGCGTGACCACCACATAACCAGTCATCGCGTGCGTACTCACGCCCTCCAATTGGGGCATGAGGAAAAGGATCACCCCGATCAGCGCGAAGAACAAAAACTGGCTCCAATTTTGCGCCAAAGCGAAGCGGGTTTCTGCCGCGACATTGTGCCGACGATATGCGTCGGTGGCCACTTTCACCCCGTTATGGAGAAACTCATGGCGCCGGTGCCGGTGTAGCTTGAGCTCCTTAATGCCCTCGGTGAGCGCGCGGAAGTGGCCAAACAGCCTATCCTCGGCCTCACGCGCCGAGCGCAGCATCGAAAAGCCGCTGTGCACCAAGACGCGGTAGCCCAACGCACCAAAAACGATGAGCACCGCTACAATCAGCAGCATCTGCAGGGACAGCCAGCCGAGGTAGACGGCCCCGCCGAGAAGCACGGCAAAATTAACCACAAAGGTGGGGATGATGCGCATCGCCTCGGTGATGGCCATCACGTCCTCGGTGAGCGCCACCATGAGCCGGGCTGGCCCGATTTCCTCCAATTGGCGCAGGGGCACACCGAGGATTTTTTCAACCAAGTCGTGGCGCAAATTGGCGGTGCTCAATTGCGCGAAACGCGTAAGGGTGACCTGGGCGAGAAAGTGCGCCAATAACCGGACCACCCCGAGCAGCGCGAAGCCGGTAATGAGCGCGGTGGTCGGCGCCAAGGTGCCCGAGAGTACGGCATTGACCAGGGCGATCAAACCGGCGTTGCAGGCACCTGCAACCAGCGCGGTTAGCGCGGCCAAAATCATGATGCGCGGCGAATACCGAAATAAAAACCGGATGAGTTTCATGATAAGGGATTGGCCTCTGCGTTGATTTGATCGAGCAGCATTTTAAGCTCCTTGGCCGCCAACCTAACCTGCGGTTCTTCGAGCAAACTCTCGTGCAGCCCCGGCAGGACTTTCACCGTAACCCCCCCCTTGGCATAATCGGCCCAACCGCAGAGCGGGTCGTAGTTGCAATCAAAGGGGTGGCCGAGCGTACGCAGCAACGTAACCTTACCGTGGTAAACACTCGCTTGGTGCAGCCCATTCGCCCGCACATGCGCGGTCCACAGGCCGTGATCCTCGATCGGCACCGTGGACAAATCAACCTGGGTCTCCACATCAAAGTCGGAGATCGAGAGGCCATGGCCGAAAAGTTTACCCACGCGCCGGCGCATCATCTGGAACTTCCACCGCACAAAGCGCAGTTGTTTCACGTGCCCCCACTTCACAAAGCCAATAAACCAGTGCGTGAGGTTGAGGAAGAATCGGCACACGAACAGGGGCGTGAGGGTCGTGCAATCGTAGCTGCAGTTCGGCGGCGATGAGTTGAACAGAACCAACAGGTCCACGCGCTGGCCCTGATCCATCAACATCCGCGCCATCTCATAAGCGATATTGCCGCCAAAACAGTAGCCGCCCAGCAAGTAAGGCCCCTCCGGTTGGAAGGCGCGTAAATCGCGCACGTACTGTTCAGCCATTTCATTGATGGTCAGGGGCAAGACCGGACTGGCCCGGAACGCGTAGATCGGCTGGTTGGGCCCGAGATGCCGGGCCAAATTGGCGTAGCCCCACATCATGCCCCCGCCCACACCGTGGACGAGAAACAGCCGGCGACGGTCGCCTTGCGGCTGAATCTCGACCCAAGGCGAGCCCGTCTTTTGCTGTCGCAGTTGATGAGCGGCCTCAATGAAGACCGCCAGACGCTCCACCGTGGCGTTGCGTAAGATAGCCTCAATCGGCAGTCGCACCCCAGTGCGTTTTTCAACCTCGGTGAACATCACTGCGCCCATCAAGGAGTCGCCCCCGATCTGGAAAAAATCCTCGTGCACCCCGATTGACTTCAGTTTGAGCAGTTCGCTCCAAATCTGGCAGAGCAACGCCTCGGTCGCGTCGCGCGGGCCCACAAATTCCCCCACGCTGGGCCGCAGGTGCTCGGGTGGCGGCAGAGCGGCGTGATCGATCTTGCCTGCCGGTGTTAGCGCAAACCGATCCACCACCA
The DNA here is from genome assembly GCA_044377395.1 of Rariglobus sp. Classification (GTDB taxonomy): domain Bacteria; phylum Verrucomicrobiota; class Verrucomicrobiia; order Opitutales; family Opitutaceae; genus Rariglobus. Next base: position 2,717 of record JBILJE010000043.1, read on the forward strand.
TAAACGCCCCCGGAACCATATGGTCGGGAAGGCGCTCCTTCAGGTGTTCCCGCAACTGTGAACCGAGCTGCGGGCGCGTCGCCACCTGCGCTTCGCGCCGCGACTGCCCCGCTTTGGCGTGGGGGACCACATAAGCGACCAGCCCACGTTTCCCCGTTTTATCATCATGGGTGACGACCAAGGCTTCGCTGACCTCGTTATGCGTGAGCAGGGCCGACTCAACCTCACCCAACTCCACCCGAAACCCGCGAATCTTCACTTGGCGGTCATCGCGCCCGGCAAACTCCAAATTACCGTCAGGGCGGTAGCGGCCTCGATCCCCCGTACGATAGAGCCGCGACGCTCGGTCGACCGAAAAGGGCGAAGGGATAAAGCGCTGCTCGTTGATGTCCGGATTATTGAGATAGCCGCGTACCACCCCGTGGCCACCGATGAACAATTCGCCGGTCTCCCCTGTTGGAACGGGGCGCAACTGGGAATCCAGAACGTAGACTTGAGTACCGTTAATCGGTCGGCCGATGGTCGCTGGAGCCTCCGGAGTGCGCAACGCGTAGGTAGAGCAAGTCGTGGTCTCAGTCGGCCCATATAAATCGTAAACACGCTTCAAGTGGGGCAACGCATAGAGGTCCTGCACCAACGACGCAGGCAGGTGTTCACCTCCCATGTTGATGGTCTCCACTGAGGAAGGAATGCCGCCCATGCGCAACAACTCACGCACCACCGAAGGCACCGAGAACAACAAGCGCACCTCCTCGGCCGCTTCCAAACGAGGTAGCGCAAGGGTATTGGCGGCAAGAATCACCTTTCCCCCCAGACAGAGCGGCATAAAAATATCCAAAATCGAGGGGTCGAAGGAGATCGAGATTCCAGCCAGGACGCCGTCGAGTTCCTGCTCGCTGTAAACCTGGCTGGCCCAGGCAACCAGAGCGACCGAGTTGCGGTGCTCCACCGCTACGCCCTTGGGTTTACCAGTCGAGCCGGAGGTATAAATGATATAGGCCAAATTGGCCGCCCCCACCCCTTGATCAGGATTTAACTCATCGACCGCCCCAGCGGCGTCGGCCGCATCAACGCAGTAAACCTGCGGCGCAAGCTTGGCACCTGCCCGGATCGACTCCAACCGATCCAACAACGAGGTTTGCGCCAAAATCAGGCCCACCTGGGTGTCTGCCAGCATAAAAGCCAGACGTTCGGGCGGATACACCGGATCGAGCGGCACATAAGCTCCGCCTGCTTTGAGCACACCGAGCATCGCCACGATCATGTTAACCGAACGATCCATAAAAATCCCCACCAGGGTTTCATTGACCATGCCGGACGCCATTAACCGGTGCGCCACATGGTTGGCCCGGCGATTTAACGTCTGATAGGTGATACGCTCCTTTTCAAACACCACGGCAACCTCCAGGGGCTTCAGCTCGACCTGGGCCTCAAACCACTGGTGCAGGCACTCGGGGCGACGAAGTGCGGCTTCAACCGGCGAGTCGCCCTGGGCCAGCCCGTTTGTCGCCACGGGGTGAACCGCCCTCGTTTTATCCAAAGCGTTCGGTATTGCTCGCTGATCAGGAGGTGTCGGGGCCTTACGTGCGTTGGAGGTGATCATAGTTGAATCAACACAGTACAATCCCACGCGCGCAGTGTGCAGTGGGTGTTAACCTAAATCCGGCTGCCACCGGATAAACCCGGCGCGGATACCAGTGGGCATGAACCCGTAGGCGCTGACCCTATTTCGATCCGTCCCCCAACGGCGTTTAATAAGGAATGAGATTCGCCCCTGCCAGCGCCGCGCCCCCCCCCCATTTTTCGACGGCAACCGATGCGTTACCCGCTGCCTTGACGCGCAATCGGCCCACGCAGAGGCAGCGCTGGCCGGTCGGGCTGCTCGGAGTGCCTTTTGAAAACATCACCCAAGTCGAGGCGGTGGCGCGCGTGGGTGAGATGATTGCCAGCAGGCGAGCGCATTATGTGGTGACCGCCAACGTGGATTTCCTCGTTCAGGCGCGCCACGATGTGGAGCTGCGTCGCATCCTGTTAGCAGCGGATCTGGTCCTGTGCGACGGCACGCCCTTGGTATGGGCCTCCCGCTGGCTTGGAAATCCGCTGCCGGAGCGGGTGGCCGGCGCGGATATAACCCCGTTGCTCATCGAAGCGGCGGCCCGCAACGGGCACCGCCTATTCCTTTTAGGCGCCCAGGAAGGGGTCGCCGCAGAAGCTGCTACGCGCCTTCGCCAACAACACCCTCAACTGGTGATCGCCGGTCACTACTCGCCGCCCTTCGGCACGCTCTTGACGATGGATTTCGCCGAGATTTCTCGGCAGGTGCGTGCGACCAACCCCGACCTGGTGATCGTGTCCTTCGGCTGCCCCAAGCAGGAAAAATGGATCGCAAAACATTACCAGCAACTCGGTGTCCCTGTCATGATCGGGGTCGGGGCCACGCTTGATTTTATCGCTGGCCGAGTTAAACGCGCACCGGCCGTGATGCAGCGTACCGGCACCGAATGTTTTTATCGGCTGGCCCAGGAACCACGCCGCCTCTTCGGCCGCTACGCGGGAGACTTCATCCATTTTGTCCCCGCCATCACCCGCCAATGCCTTAGCCTGCACAACCGACGACGGCCCGTGAACCCACCCGACCTGACCACCGCAACCCCGCTCCCGTCCAAACGTGAGTTGCTGGTACGAGGGGATTTAAGCGCAAGTGGATTGAACCAGCAGTCGGCGATCTTTGCGGAAGCCATGGCTGCGGTCAGCGATTGTCATCTCGACCTCGCACAGGTGCGGTTTCTCGACAGCACGGGCGCGGCCATGCTTGTGCAGTGGCACCGCCGCCTGCACGAACAGGGCAAAAAACTGGTTATCCTTAACCCCAGCGCCGAGGTGCAAAACACCCTCCAATTGCTCCAGTTAACCGGGTACCTCAACCTACCCGACCAGGCGCCCCAAGGTACGCGCTACATCGCAGATGGAAGCGGCACCGAGACAGTCGTGCCCGCCTATCCCGGCGGCCACACCCTCGCCTGGCAGGGCGAAATCACCGCCGCCAACGCCGAGGCCGTGTGGGCGCAAACCCGCGAGCTTCTGACTGCCGTCAGCCCCCCGCCGCGCAACACCCACTTGATCAATATCGCTAGGCTACAGTTTATCGACAGTTCAGGCGCCGAGCTGATGGCGCGTCTGCGCCTGTGGACCCGCAACCAGAAACAGGAAGTGCGTTTTCTCGGCGCCCGTCCCGACGTTCGCAACGTCCTGGAGATGGCGGACCTAGGGTATTTACTGAAGGGATCCCAGCGCTGACCTCCACGCCTAGGCCTGCAACGCCATTGAAATTTCGCCGTGGCAACCGGCGGCTCAGTTCCCCGCTAAAGGAATCCATTTACCCTAAAAACCTGCGTCCACCCCTCCTCGATCATGCAAGCGCCCAACCCCATCCACATTTTGCTGCTAGAGGATGATCCCGCCCATGCCGAACTGGCCCGCCGCGCCTTAATCGACGCCGGTGTAATTTTTGAGATAACGCGGGTCGAAACCCGTGCTGAGTTTGAGGGGCATCTCAACGACACCGCTCCGGATATCATTCTTTCTGATTATCGCCTGCCCACCTTCGACGGATTGGAAGCCCTGCGCATCGTGCAAGGCGCGGCGTTGAACATCCCCTTCATCTTTGTCACCGGAACGATGGGCGAAGAGGTGGCCATCGAGACGTTGAAAATCGGGGCCACCGATTATGTGCTAAAAACCCACTTGGCTCGCCTCGGCCCCTCGGTCCGCCGTGCGCTCAGTGAAACCCTGGAGCGGCGCGAGCGGTACGAGGCGGAAGTAAAACTGGTGCAGTCCAATGAACAACTGCGCGCCCTCACCGCGCATCTTCAGCAGGTGCGCGAGCAAGAGTGCATTCGCATCTCGCGCCAGGTTCACGATGAGCTCGGCCAGGCCCTTACCGGACTCAAGCTGGACCTATCGTGGCTGGTCAGCGAAGTGATTAACACCAATGAAGCGCTCGGAAAAAAGGTCCAGGCCTTGGCCGACCGCATCGATGCCACCATCCAAACCGTACGCCAAATCAGCACCGACTTGCGCCCGGGCGTGCTCGACAACCTAGGCCTCGTCGCGGCCATCGAATGGAAAGCCAACGACTTCCAGCTCCGAACCGGGATTCGCTGCACCACCACAATCATGGTAGATGAGACGATGTGGGGGCAGGAATTCTCTACCACTTTTTTCCGTATCTTCCAGGAAACCCTCACCAACATTATCCGCCACGCCGCCGCAACCCAGGTCGAGGTCGTGATAGCCGTGGATGCCGGGCGACTCGTGTTAATCGTGCGCGACAACGGGAGCGGCATCACCGAGGCGGCTATCGCCAGTGTCAAATCCATCGGACTGGTCGGTATTCGCGAGCGCGCCGCGTTATTAGGCGGTGCGGCGGTTTTCTCCGGCGGCCCTGGGCTGGGCACGATCGTCACCGTCAGCATCCCACTCACCTCAGCCGACCGCCACTGGGGCCTAAAACCATGAGAATCCTTATCGCCGATGACCACGCCGTGGTCAGGCAAGGGCTTAAACAAATCCTCGCCGCTGAGTTCAAACAGGCCGTTTTCGGCGAGGCGAGCACCGGGCAACAGGCCATGGAGTTAGCGTGGCGCGAAAACTGGGACGTGCTGGTCCTCGATATCACCATGCCAGGGCAAAACGGGTTGGATGTACTTAAATCGATCAAGAAGTCGCGCCCACGACTGCCGGTCTTGATGCTGAGCATGCACCCCGAGGATCAATTTGCGGTGCGCATGCTCAAGATCGGTGCCGCCGGCTACATGACCAAGGAAAGCGCGCCGGCGGAGCTGGTCGGAGCGGTTAAAAAAGTGGTTTCAGGCGGGCGTTACGTGAGCCCAGGCCTCGCCGAAAAAATGGCCGCCTACCTCGCAATCGACGTGCAAAGCGCTCCCCATGAGAGGCTTTCCGACCGTGAATTCGTGGTATTGCGCCTTATCGCCTCGGGCAAAACCGTCAGCACGATCGCCCAAGAACTTTCGCTGAGCGTCAAGACGGTGAGCACCTACCGCACCCGCATCCTTGTGAAAACGGGAATGCAAAACAGTGCGGAACTCACCCACTACGCCATTCAAAATCAATTGGTTAACTGAGTCGAACCCACGGCGTACTCCGGGCTTAATTGGGGCGCACACCCCACACAGGAATGGTGGCCGAGCGCGTAGACTCACAGGGGAAAACCCCGACCAAAACCACCATGTCCACCGCTGTCTCCTCCCGCGCAGAAATCCGTTACCGCCGTCTTTTTGAAACGGCCTACGACGGCATCGTCATCATCGACCCGGAGACGCGCAAAATCATCGATGTTAACCCCTACCTGCTCGCCCTGCTCGGCTACAGTTACGCGGAGTTCGTCGGCAAGGAACTGTTTGAGCTTGGGCTGCCCTCCCATGCCACCGCCAGCAAGGCCGCATTTCAGGAGCTGCAGGCGATCGGCTATGTGCGCTATGAAGACCTGCCGCTGCGCGCCAAAGACGGGCGGCGCGTCGAGGTGGAGTTTGTGTGCAACCTATACATGGAAGGCGACCACCCGGTCATCCAGTGCAACATCCGCGACATCTCCGCACGCAAGAAAAACGAGGTCGCCATGCGCGATCTGCAGGAGCAACTCACCCGTTACACCGTAGAGCTGGAAAACACCGTCCAGTTCCGCACTTCGGAACTGCGCCTGAGCATCGCGCAACTGGAGAGCTTCGCCCACTCGATCTCGCACGATTTACGCGCCCCGCTGCGGACCCTGCAGGGCTTTTCCCAACTTCTGCTTGAGGAGCACAGTGATCAACTCAACCACCAGGGACAGGACTACGCCCGCTTCATCCACGCGGCGGCGCGAACCATGGACCACCTGCTCTGTGACCTGCTGGCGTTTAGCCGCATCAACCAAGAGAAAATCGAGCTGTCCCCAGTGCCCTTGGAAGCGGTGGTGCGCGACGCCCTCGCGGTCTGCGAAACGCCGATCAACCAAAGCCGCGCACGCATTGAAATCACCACCCCGTTACTCGATGTGCTCGCCCACCCCGCAACCCTGCAACGGGTGTTGGCCAACTTGATCAGCAACGCCGTAAAGTTCGTAAAGGTCTATCCACCCCAGGTGCGCATCCGCGCCGAGAATCGGCCGGGCGGATTTGTCCGCATTTGGGTGGAGGACAATGGAATCGGAATTCCTGCTGAATTCCAGGAACGGATTTTCAACGTCTTCAAACGCCTGCACACCACCGCTTACAGCGGGACCGGAATCGGACTGGCCGTGGTCAAAAAAGGCGTGGAACGCATGGGCGGGCGCGTCGGCTTGATTTCCACTCCAGCGCAAGGGAGCCGGTTCTGGGTCGAACTCTGCCGCGCCCAACCCGGAAATGGCGTCAACCAACCCTTAGCCAGTCTCCCATGAACGCCCCTGATCCCGTGGTGCTCATTGCCGACGACTGCGAAACCGACGTGTTGGCGATGCGTTCAGTTTTTCAGGGCGCTGGCTTTACCCAACCCCTGCAGTTTGCGCAGGACGGCGAGGACGCAATGGCCTAATTGCGAGGTGACGGGGACTACCACAACCTACTCATTCTTGGCTCCTGTGCGTTTTAAAATGACAATCGCCTTTGCTAAAAACAGGGATTCACCCACCCCCTGCACTCCCCCAAGCCTCCGCGCTGGACAGCTCCCTGACTCCGCGCAACGGTCTGCCCCTTTATGACGCTGATCGAAGACCTCCAATGGCGCGGACTCCTCGCCGACTGCACTGACCTTGATGCGCTCACCAAGCGCCTGAACGAGGGCCCCATCACGCTTTATTGTGGCTTCGATCCCACCGGCGACTCGCTCCACGTCGGCCACCTCATGGGCCAACTCACGCTCAAGCGGTTTCAATTGGCAGGTCACCACGTCATGGCCTTGGCCGGTGGCGCCACCGGCATGGTCGGCGACCCCTCGGGGCGTTCCTCCGAACGCAATCTGCTCACCCGTGAGCAGCTCGCCCACAACATCGCCTGCATCAAAGAACAGCTCGCCCGCCTGCTCGATTTCACCGCGACCGCCAATCCCGCGCGTCTCGTCGACAACGCCGACTGGACTGCCCCCATCAGCCTGCTCGATTTCCTGCGCGACGTAGGAAAATTTTTCCCGATCAACGTCATGCTGGCCAAAGATTCGGTAAAATCCCGCATGGAAGGTGACTCCGGCATCAGTTTCACCGAGTTCAGCTACCAGCTCCTGCAGGCGCACGACTTCTACCACCTGCGCAAGACCGCCCAATGCGAACTGCAAATCGGCGGCTCCGACCAATGGGGCAACATCACCGCTGGAACCGACCTCATCCGCAAAAAACTCGCCGCCACCGCCTGGGGCTGGACCTTCCCGCTCATCACCAAGAGCGACGGCACCAAGTTCGGCAAAACCGCCAGCGGCGCGGTCTGGCTGGATGCGACCAAGACGAGCGCCTACAAGCTCTACCAATTTTTCGTCAACACCGAGGACGCCAAGGTCTCCGAATACCTGCGCAAGTTCACTTTCCTCGCCCGCCCCGAGATCGAGGAACTGGAGGGCAAACACGCCGCCAACCCCGGCCCGCGCGAAGCCCACAAGGCCCTCGCCCGCGAGGTCGTTCGCCTCGTCCACGGGCAGGCCGCACTCGACGCCGCGCTCAAGGCCAGCGAGATCCTCTTTGGTGCTGAAATTGGTGATACCACGGAGGAGGTTTTCCGTGACGTTGTCGGCGAAATCCCCACCCAGACGGTCACCACCGCTCAGTTAACCTCCCCCGGCTGGGCGTTGACCGAGGCACTGGTGCACACGGGGCTTTCCCAGTCGAAGGGGCAAGCGCGCAAGGACATCGAGGGCGGCGGAATTTATATTAACAACGTGAAGTGCGCCGACATCGCGCGCGCCCTCACGAGCGCCGACCTGCTTTTTGGCAAACACGTGCTCTTGCGAAAAGGCAAACGCACCTACGCCGTCCTCAACCTCACCGCAGTAAAATCTGATTTGTCGGATTGAGCGCTGATACCATTTCCCACTCAAAGAAATACAAACAAACCGATTTTTACCGCTAATGAACGCTAATGGCCGCTAATAAAAACCATTAATTTACTGCGACCGAATTAGCGTATCTTAGCGTTCATTAGCGGTTAAAAATTCCGTTGTTTGGTGTTTGGCTGCTGGGGTGCTGGTGCGGTGTGCCTGAACTGTAATACCCATTACACAGCTATTCGGGACTTTTAACCCGAACTCCTGAGTTGGCGGCGATGAGCTGGCGCAAGATGCTGGAGCAGATGATCGTGAGTGAATCCCCGAGGTGCACTAAATAGTGCTTCGAGTGGGTGAATGAACGGTCAGATGCCCAGCAGGTTGCGCCAGATCGCGCCGACCAACTCAGGAGTTCGGGTTTAACGCAAGGACGCTAAGGCGCGAAGTATGAGACAACTCGTTTTGAGCGAAGGCTTACTTTGCTCGCCGCTCACAACTTTGCGTTAAAGACCCAGTTTGGCTGATAAAGAGTATTATGCGTATGAATGCAAAGTGGTATGAGGTAGCGGTGCTTTAGCCCGCAGAGAACTCATAGAAATACAGTGCTTGTTCTTTGCTCGCCTTGCGTTCTTTCGCGGTAAAACCGCCTTGGTTCAACCCAACGCATAAAAAAGGGGGGCTCCGAAATGGAGCCCCCTTTTTTGTGCCCAAAAGAAAACAGTATTACAGCCCGTTCGAATTAATCTCGATCCGGCGCGTAAACACTTTCGAGTTTTTGAGCGCAATGTCCCACCAGTCCCCGGTGATCCACCCATTTTCCAAATTATCAATCTGCATCACGCCTTCGTCGGTTAAAACGCGCATAAATACCTCAACAACGGCAGGGAAGTCATGTAAAATTAAATTCTTGGCAACCACTCCGCTCTCCTTGTCACGGTCGGTGGTCGCTGCGAAACCCACTATATTGGGTGTATCGGCATCAGGGAAGTTGGGCGTAGCACTAAGAACACCCGAGCTATTTCTAGTGTAAACCCTAACCCCGAAATCGATGACATTGTTAGCAATCACTAATCCTCGATTGGGTGTTGTAACTTCCGGACGACGCAGGATACCGGGCTCGGTAACAGCAGCCGGTGCCGCAGTGGGTGTATCGTAAGCAGCATCAAATAGATTGAACCCGTTGCTAAATGTATTGGATGAGTTGACCTCTGACCGAAAGAGAAGATACCGAAATTCCACTGGGCTTCCTGCAACTACCGGTAAACGCACGATTTGATAAGAAACCGCCCGTGGAGCAGAAACCGTATTCGCGTCATCATTCGCGTCGGTTATGGAAGTCAAAAACCGCAACCAAACTCCGCCTTTACCAAACCGATAGTCCTCTAGAGTGGGAATCGCACCAGCTACTGCTGGCGCCGGAATAACAAAGGATGTATCAGTCAGCGCCGGGTTTCTGCCCAATGTGGTACCGTCTGGTTTGGGGTTGGTGGAGGGTGACCAATTAGCATCCACAATTCCGGATTCACCCGTGTTGCTTTGATTCTTTTGAATCGTCGCCGCAAACCAAACATTGCCATCCTTTTTAATCACAGCCCCCTGTAAATCACGGGCGATCACATCTAAAACCATGCGCGCTTGATTGCCAGATGTAAGGGAACCTGACGATTTATTCCACCCGCCCATGACGTTAATCGTAATGGTCAACATCAGGCTTACCAGCAAGGCAGTCACCCCGATGGCGACCATCAACTCAACCAAAGTAAAACCCTTCCGCCCGTTGGATTTAAAATAGGTGGATTGCATAAAATTAACGGGTCACCGCTGCGGGCACTATTAGTATGCTTTTTTGGCTGTCGGCTACGGCCGTGCCTGCACCATCAGCACTTGGCGTAAATGCGGGCCAACGCAGGCTAATTGTAAGTGCTAAAAAACCCGCAGTATCTTTATCAGCAACGGGCGAAAGAGTCGCATTTCGAATCACCGAAAACTCAAAAAAACGTTCATTATTAGGGATAATCGTTGCAGGGTTCGCATCAGTGAGAATGTTTACGACCTTTTCACCACCCTTGGTTACGTAATAGACATAGCCTGTACCAGTTGTATTTGAGTCATCCCCAAGCGCTGTTTGTAGATCAGAAAAACCCGTTGAAGTGGAAGTCTTCTCCTTTAAATAGGATTGAATCGCCGCCAGCGCACGGGTGGAACCGTCCGAGTCGGCAACAGCTGACACGGTTTTGGTGGTGGGGGCAAACAATCCGATGATGCCCACAATCGCCACCGCGAAAATACCGACCGAGACCACCACTTCCACTAACGAAAAACCTAAACGTTTTTTAATGTGTTTCATATAAATTAAATTAATTTTACGGAGCAGGAGCGGCCACTGCGAATGACGCTACATCATTAATTAAAGTGGCCACACCATAATTACTGACGACGAAACCACGGATCGCACTGGTATTATCTATCTTCACAGCGGTCGCAGAGATAGGCGCACCCGCTGCCACCAACATGCGCCCTGCTGAAGTCGTAACCTTATTCCCCGCATTGGAAACCCCTCCTAAACACGTGAGATACATCGACGTAAAATAAGTGCCCGTAACACCATTTATCAGACCTGCTGACGGTGCAACAAATTGAGAAAGTCGCGCATTTTCACCCTTAGTTGAAACCTCAGCACCTGCCATATTATCAACGGGAGGGACGATATAAATACCCTCGGGTAGTACCACTTCGCCTCCCACCTCTTGCCAATTGTTCGAACCAGGGGGAGCTGTCTCGACAACAACTTTCACCGAGCGCAAAAAGTTAGGATCCCCGGGATTCGCTTGTACAAGGATCATTGCATTAGCCTGATTCAATGCAGACTGTCCCCGCGCCGAAGAAAGCAGACTGACCAAGATACTTTGAGCGGATCGCAGACCCGATCCGGGGTTTTTATTCTTCATCGCCACGCCCAAACCACCCGCCAACAGGCCGATTAGGCCAATGACCACCAACAATTCAATCAGGGTAAAAGCCGATGACCGGCAGGAAGGTGTATTACGTGTGTTCATGTTAAATAAAAGCCGCCCCGCTTACCAACTGGTGACGATGTCTTTTTCGCTAGTCCCTTTTCCGGCTGAATAAAAAATCACTCCAGCACGTACACCCACAGCAGGATCGAAGTTTGCCGATATTGTTGGGAAAATGGCAGTACCGTCGATGTTTTTAACTGCCTGCAGCGACAACACTGGACTATCAGCCACACCACCAGAAGGAGTCACATTATTGATAATTCCATCGCCATTGGTGTCCATAAAAACGGCGAATTCTGTATTACCGAAAGCATCCACCAAATTCCCAGAACTATCAACATCAGCGCTCGCAGGTGAATAAAAGGAAAGTTTACGCGTATTGCCGTAAAGCGGTGTAATCGGTGCCCCCAAATAATTCTTGCCTGTCATGGCAGCAAAGAAACTAGGAAAAACCACTAATTTCGTCGATGGACCGGTAGGCGTGGTCGACCCAATCGCCGGATAATAGCCATAATCCCCCTTAAACAAATCCATAGCTAGGGTCCACTGGCTGAACATCGCCTTGGTCTTGGCTTTGTTGGCGGCCGTCTTCACCCCTACGGCCGAGGGGATGATGATCCCGGCTAAAATGCCGATGATCGCAATGACGGTTAACAGCTCGATGAGGGTAAAACCACTCCGGCTTTTTTTATTTATGAAAACGGGGTTCATTTTTTATTTATTAGCGTAAATATCATCAAGTTCTACGCCGGTGGAAACGAGCGTGACCGAACCATCGGTTAAAACTGTATCAATTCCGGTGGTCTCATCTGGCCCGACGGAAAGTAGAATATAAGAAGGGGTCTTATTCCATTGGGCCGAAGTGCCCGTTTTGTAATAATACAAATAACGATTTCCCCAAGGATCAACAAAGCCGTTGGCTACGGTATTTTTCCCAGCTAAAGGTAAGCCAGCCGATGTATCAGTTGATGAGGGCACTACTTGGAGCGAGAATCTTGAGGTATCAATAAATGATTTTCCATCAATCTTAACTTCCGCCGCAGTTGGCCCCCTCTTGCCGGTGAGTGCGTTAAAAAGAATACCTTGCGCATCGGTGGTCGAAGCCGCCGTTGAAGACAGTGATGCGTTCGTCGCATTACCCGTCTGCGGGTAGTCGCCGTACTGGAGTTTGTACATTTCCAGCGCCTGCGAAAGGGCGGCGAGCTCGGCCTTCGCCAAGCCTATGGAGGAGCGCTCTTTGACGCCCTTCACTACGTTGAGGCTGATGGCGGACAAGATCGCGATGATCGAGATCACGGTCAGCAATTCAATTAGGGTAAACGCTCGTGTAGGTGCCTGAAGCTGAAGGCGGGCCTCACGCACGGGGGGGCGTGCTCGGGTAAACATAGGGGGGAACACCTTATGGAATGACTCCGGAGTGGCTTCTTCAACGCAAAACTGTGCGAGTCTGGAAAAATTAAGAGTCTTCTACACGAGAGAGGCAGGCTATTCCGAAATCAAGACGCCGGA
>JBILJE010000257.1:0-4520 GCA_044377395.1 Rariglobus sp.
AATGTCTGCGCGCGCTGGCCGGCTTGGACCGAAACCGGCATGCGGCCACCGAGCCAAGCGCGGACGCGGCCCGCAAGGAAGTCGATGTAGGGAGTTTGGTCGTTCAGGCAAGGCACGTGCTGGAACCATTCACCGCCAGCGTGCAGGAACTCCTCTTTGCCCTCGCCGGCGATTTCCTCGAGCGTTTCCAAGCAGTCGGTGACAAAGGCCGGAGTCATGACCAGCAGGCGTTTTTTGCCCTCCTTGGGCAGGCGCGCCAGCTCGAAGTCAGTGTAGGGGGTCAGCCACGGTTCGCCGGCCAAGCGGGACTGGAACGACACCGTGTGCATTTCGGCGGTGATGCCGGCACGCTTAACGAAAGCCTGGGTGGTTTTAAGCACCTGTGCCTTGTAACAGGTGGCGTGGGCGGGACTGCAGGTGTTGCAGCAATCGTTGACCAGCGTGCAGTGGGCATTGGAGGAGTCGGCCTTACGCAAGTGGCGTACCGGGATGCCGTGGTAGCTCACCAGCAACATGTCGTGGGGCATCGCCAAATAGGGGGCGGAAACTTGATAAAGCGCCTCGATGTAGTCGGCGTCCTCATAGAACGGCTGGACGGTCGCGATGGCGAGCGGGCGAACGAGCTTGGCGGCCTCCTCTTGGACTTTAACCACCACGGTTTCCCATGACGACATCGCGTAGTGGGGATATTGGGGGAACAGCAGCACGTCGGTCACGCCGTCGACGACCATCTGCGCGAGCACAGAGGCGATGGAGGGTTGGTCGTAACGCATCGCCAGGTAAACCGGTGCCTCGCGGCCTAGCTCAATGGCGAGTTTTTCGCGAACACGCTTCGAGGTGACCACCAACGGCGAACCTTCGGCGGTCCAGATTTCCTGGTAAGCCTTGGATGATTTTGGCGCGCGCGTGGGCGTAATCACGCAGTTGACGAGCAGCTTGGCCAGCCAACGCGGCTTGATGTCGATGACCCGCTCGTCACCCAGGAACTCGCGCAGGTAGCGGCGAACGTGGGGAACCGAAGTGGACTCAGGTGAGCCGAGATTAACGAGAAGGACAGCGCGCTTGGACATGTGGAGAAGATTGGTCGTAAGTTTTCGCCCCATGTCAAATGAGGGGCGAAGAAAGTCGTCGGATTTTTGCCTCAATCAGTCGGTATGATGGCCCCGAAACGACGCTGGTGACGCAGATCCGTAGGTGGGGTGAAGCCCGTGAGGTAATTAGCCTGAATTCCGAAGTTAAAACCAACCACAGATTACACAGATTGCACAGATACAATTCCTTAGGAGGTAAACGAACTCATCTTGATCCCCTTTTTCATCCTGTCTTTAAATTCAGTAACACTCTGTTATCTGTGCTCATCTGCATTCCGTGGTTAAAACTTCGGCGTTCGGGATTAAACAAATTCGCGATCAAGATGAGGCAAATTGGCCGGGGACGGCAAACGCTACAAAACGAATGGCGTTTAAGCTCGGGATTCCGGTTTGATTCCACTGGCTAAAAGCGTCTCGAACTTGGGCTCTTTTTCCTCGCGAGAGACCGTGGTCACATCGATCTGTAAAAAACCGGCCCTTTTCAAAAAGCCGTGCAGGACGCTTTCCTTAAATCCAAGCCATTCGTCGGCGTAGATCTCGTGGGCCTTTTCAAAGGTATGCTCCTTGAGGTCAAGTATCAGGACTTGGCCTCCGGGCTTGAGAATGCGGTAGGCTTCTTTGACCGCAGATTCAGGGTGTAGCGCGTGGTGGAGGGCTTGGCTGAGAATGGCCAAATCGACGGACTGCGCAGGCAAGGGAACGTTTTCAATGTCGCCCAGTTTATAGGTGAGGTTGGCGAGCCCGTTTTTGGCGGCGAGCTCGGTGCCGACTTCGACCATGCGAGGGGCGTTGTCGATGCACCAGACCTGGCTGGCCCGACGAGCGAGCAACTGGGAAAGCAAGCCCTCGCCCGCACCAAGATCAGCGATGACGATCCGCGGAGTGAGGCGCAAAGCGAGGTGACCGATCGCCTCCCAGGAGCGACCGGGGCAGTAGTTTTTACCCAGCTTGCCGGCAATGAGGTTAAAATACTGCTCCTGGTGGTCGCGGCGTTTTTTAAGGATGCGCGAAAGGTTGACGCGATCCTCGGCGAGCTCAGGCAATTCGGCCACCGAATCGCAGGCTGCGTTTAACAGGGCCAGACTGCGGGCATCGAGTGTGGGGCGAAGCGAATAAAACGCCTTTTTGCCATCTCGGCGATCGACCACCAAGTCGGCCTGGCGAAGCTGCGCCAGTTGCGAAGAAATGCGCGACTGGGCCATGCCGAGGATTTCCTGCAACTCGGCAACTGAGAGCTCCTCGCATAGGAGCAGCGCGAGCAGGCGCAGGCGGGTCGGGTCGGAGAGCAGCTTGAGCGTATCCCAGGCAGCGTTCACGTCAGAGGTATTCGCGGCGCAGGTTACTCGGTAACTGCCCCAGTTCCTCGCGGTATTTAGCCACGGTGCGGCGGGCGATATTGATACCTTTTTCCTGAAGCTTTTTCACGATTTCCTGGTCGCTAAGCGGCTGGCTGCGATCCTCGCCCTCAACCAAGTCGTTGATCATGTCTTTGACGCTGGTGTTGGAGACCGAGGCGCCGCCGTCGGCTTGGTAGCCGGGAGTGAAGAAGAACTTAAAATCGAAGACGCCGTGGGGAGTCTGGATGTATTTATTGGCGATGGCGCGGCTGACGGTGGTCTCGTGAACACCAACCACGTCGGCGATCTGCGTCATGGTCAGTGGGCGGAGTTTTGATACGCCGGACTCGAAGAACTCATGCTGCGCCTTGAGGATTTCGCGGGTGATGCGCTCGATCGTCTGCTGGCGCTGGTCGATGGAGTTGATCAGGAACTTGCCGGAGCGGATGCGCTCGCGGATGTAATCGCGCTCCTCTTTGTTGAGCGATCCCTTGGCGATGAGATCTTTGTAGGTGCTGGAGATGCGCAGGCGCGGGATGTAGTCGCTGTTCAGGTGAATCTTCCACTCGTCACCATCTTTTTCCACGGTCACATCGGGCACAACTACCCGGTTGTTATCATCGGCAAAACGGCGTCCGGGAGCGGGGTCGAGCGTGCCGACCTCCTCGATGGCTTCTTGGATATCATCGGTGTGGATACCGAGTTTGCGCGCCAGCTCGGGAATCCGGCGTCGTGTGAGGAGCGCGAAATGGTCGCGAATAATGCGCGCAGCCAAGGAGTCGGCACGGCCCTTGACGGCTAATTGAAGCAGGAGGCACTCGCCGAGATTGGCCGCACCGATGCCGGCGGGCTCAAAGGTTTTGATCTGGCGGGCTGCTTCTTGCACGGAAGCCAGCGCAATGCCGGTCTGCAGCGCGACATCCGCAGGGCTCTGGGTGAGAAAACCGCGGTCGTCGAGGCTGCCGACGAGGTGGCTCATGGCCTGCAACACGTCGGCTGGGGTGTCGGCGAGCGCGGCCTGGCGCATGAGATGCTCTTGAAGCGAGGTCTCGGTGACCAGAGAGTCGAAGAAATGCTGGCGGCGTTCGGCATCCTCGGCGGTGTAAGGCTGGGCACCACCAGCTTGGGACATGTAGTCCTTCCAATCGTCGTCGAGCTTGCTCAGGATGTCGTATTCCTTGGAGAAATCCATCTCCTCACGGTTGTCGGCACCTTCGCCACTTTCGTTATTTTCGGAGGCGCTGTCCTGCTGCTCCTTGTCGAGGCTGACGCCATCCATCGGGAGTTCCTCTAGGGTCGGATTACTCTGCAACTCCTCCTGGATGACGGAACGCAGGTCGAGGGCGGCAACCTGCAAAATCTTCAGCGAATGCCGCAGCTGCGGAGCGAGAACGAGCGATTGGTTCTGACGCTGGCGGATATCCTGACTGAAGCTCTGGGCGCTCATGCGTTAACCTCGGTGGATGGAAGCGGTTCAGCCATGAGGGTCTTGAGGTAGGCACCGAGTTTCTCGTTGGTCGGGCCGTAGCCGTCGCTGTAAAGGTAAACCTCCAGGTCGTAGAGCATTTCGACGGCGCTCTGGTAACGTTTTTCGCGGTCACGCTCGAGCGACTTCTGGATGATGCGCTCCAACTTGGGGTCGATCTGCGCACGCAGTTCGGAGAACACGGGAATGGGCAACTCGAGAATATTCCGCCTTGAGACCAGCCGATCAGTATCGCGAAATATATTACGCCCCAACAGCAACTCGGTAAGTACGATCCCCAAAGGGAAGAGGTCGGCGCGGGCATCGGTCACGGCGAAATTGGCCTGTTCGGGTGAGAGATAATCATCCTTACCGGCGATGACCTTCCCCTCCTCGTTGTGCATAAGGTCGAGGGCCTTCGCGATGCCGAAGTCGGTGAGCTTAACGTCGCCCTCGTAGGCGATCATGACGTTCTTCGGGCCGATGTCCCGGTGCACGATGCCGAGCGGGCGCCCGTCCTTGTCGAGCTTTTGGTGCGCGTAGGTGAGGCCACGGGCGATGCGCGAAATGATGAAAGCGGCGATATCAACGGGCATGAGCCGCCCTAGTGAGCTCTGGCGTTCGATG
>JBILJE010000258.1:0-4498 GCA_044377395.1 Rariglobus sp.
GCGATGGCGATTTGCTGGCCGGCGAAAGCCCCGGAGGCTTTGAGCGTTTCGAGGTGGGTAACGTCCCGGTAGCGCTCAGCGTCGGTGGGCTGGTCGATCAGCGAGCCATAGGCGAGGAGGGCGGAGGAGAAGATGCCGCTGAAGCTGCCGGCCGAGTCGATCGAGCCGGAGAAGAAGGCGAGGTTCTCGGGCAGGTTAGACAGGTGGACCTTGGCGAGTTCGTCACGGGCTTGATCGCGGGACCATTTGAAGGCGCGGGCGATGGTGTCGAGATGGGCGGCGGGCTGGTCGCGGACGAGGCGATTACCTTCCAGCGTGCCGTCGACCAGCCCGGCAACGATCTTGGGGTTGGCTTGGGCGAACGCCTTGTTGAGGATGAGGATGTCGGCGACGATCAGGAGGTTTTTGTTGGTGGTGAGGAGCGTGGCGGCACCGGCGCTGGCCTCGACCACCTCGGTGGTTTTGGGGGCCCAGGTGACGCAGCCGGCGAGCAGTTTGCCGCCCGTCTTCAGGTCCTTGAGGAAAAGGTCGCCGGCGGTGAAAGCGTCGGCGGCGAAGAGCAGGTTGATCT
This sequence comes from Rariglobus sp., assembly GCA_044377395.1. Taxonomy (GTDB): domain Bacteria; phylum Verrucomicrobiota; class Verrucomicrobiia; order Opitutales; family Opitutaceae; genus Rariglobus. The sequence goes on from JBILJE010000258.1 coordinate 572, forward strand.
TGTCGGGCGCCGGGCGGTCGGAGGAGGACTTGAGCATGTTGACCTCAATGCCGGCTTCCTGGGTGAGGTAGCGGATAAAAAAATCGGCTTCGGTAAACTGGGCGGTGACGATTGTGCGGCCCTTGAGGTCGTTGATGCGGCGGATTTCTTTGCGCACGACCAGGCCGTCGGCACCGCGGGAGAAGCCGATCTGGACCGGGGTGGTGACGGCGAAGTTGCGGCAATGGGCGGTGATGACATCGACGGTGGTGGCGGAGGCGGCGATGCGGCCGGTGTTGAGCGCGGGCCAGCTCTCTTCCTCGCTGAGTTTGATGCGAACCTTGAAGCCGTGCTTTTTAAAGAAGTAGGAGTTTTCAGAGGGCTCGAGACCGCCATTGGCGACGATGAGACCGGAGTAGCCCGCGTATTCGCTCAGTTCGATATCGATGGTGTTGTCCTTGGCCAAGTAGGCGGCGGGCGGCGGCAAGATCGGGCAGACGGTGAGCGCGGCGACGAACGAAGCCTCGTCGAGGCTGGTGGTGGCGGCCGATGCGGTGTCAGCGGCGGCTGGGCGGGTGGCTGCGGCGGGGGCAGCGGGGCTGAGTTTATCCCACCATTTAAATGCGCCCAAACCGGCGATACCGAGGATGAGGAGCGTGAGGACGAGTTTGCCGCGAGGTGTCATGGTTGGGAAAAGCTGGAGGTCGGAAGGGCTGGAACGCTGAAGGAAGGGAGTTGGGCGGGAAAGACGGGGCGGGCTCAAATTAAGCTAGTGGGTTACTATGGGCCCGAGCGGATCGGTTAGCTTTCGGAGATTTTCTGACGGGCGGGGGTGGCGGCTTGGGGCGCGGCCGCCTGCGGTTGGGCTAGGTTCATCTTCTGCTGGTACTCCTTAAACAGCATCGCGCCGCGTGCGCGTTTGGTCTCCTGCTGGCGCTGAATCGAGGACCCCATTTCCTTGGCGAGGTCGAGGGTGGCACGCATTTGGCCTTCGCCACCGGCGGCGGCTTGACGGAGTTGCTGCATGGACTGCCCCATCTCGTCGCCCATCATGCCCTGAAGTTCGCCGATTGATCCCTTCATGAGACCAGCGAGGCTTTCGAGAGACCGGCCGACGGCGACCTTGGCTTTGACCGATTCGAATTCGCGCTGGAATTTCTGAATCTCGCGAAGGCTGGAGGCGATGATCTGGGTGTTTTGCTGGTAGAGTTCTTCGAGGCTTTGGAGCTGGGCCTGATTATCGGCAAGATCTTGATCGAGGGTGGCGAGCTCCTCGGCGTAGTGGACGCCGTTGGCCTCGTCGTTGGACGCGGCAGCGACCTGGAGCATTCCCTGCGTTTCCTGCCGTTGGCGTTCCTGGCGCTTGATCTGGTCTTTGAGCAAGGCGAGCTGGCCGGCGAGCTGGCCGTTGGCGTAGTGGGCTTTGTCGGCTTTGGCCTTGGCGTCGCGGATGCCGCGTTCGACCACGGCTTGGTTGATGGCGTCGGTTTCGGTGGCTTTTTCGGCGGCGAGACCTAGCCAGATGAAGAGGCGGGAGAGAGCGCGGAACATAATGAATTAGGCTTGGTGTGGGTGGTGGAGGACGGCCATTGCTTGACCGCAACGTTACTGAGCTTCGACGAGAATCTGGTTTTCGAGGATAAAATCGAGCTGGCTTTGCAGCTGTTTTTCATCAGCGGCACCGATGACAGTGGCTCCGGCTTTTTGTAACGAGGCGAATACTTTGGGTGGAATATCCAAGGCGAGCATGTGGACGAAAATCGCCTGGTCCTGGCCTTGGGTTTGTTTCTGCAGGGCGGTGAGCGCGTTCAACGGAGTGATGCCGACCGTGTTTTCGCCATCGGTCAAAATCAGCAGGTGTTTGCTGGCGGCTGGGGTGGTGAGCAGGGTGCGCCCGGCTGCCTCGATGGCGTCGCCGAGTGGGGTGGAGCTGTTGGGGGTGGGTAGTGCGGCGAGCCAGCCGCGCGTGGCCTTAACGTCGAGAGGCCGTAGGGAGAGGGCTTCGCGGGGGTGGTCACCCTCGAAGACCACGATGGCGAGATCAAGGCGTTTGGCGGGCTGGCCGTCGGCACGTTTTGTGAAGCGCTCCAGCCGGTCGATCACAAGACCGAAGGCGCGTTTTGCGATCACGTGTTTGGCTTCGCGGCCCCCGTTTTGGGTGCGAATGGTGGACTTCATGCTGCCTGAGGTATCGTAGACAATCGCTAGGGCGACATCCGCAGGCTGCACAGGCGCGGCCGAGTAAACGATGGGGTTAACCAACAGCAGGGTGAGCCAAATGGGTTTGGCTAGGGACCAACGTAGGCGGCGTGAGCAAAGAAGGTAAGGCACGTCTGTTCTGTAGCAGCTGGAGGGGAACATGGAATTACAATTGTGTCCCGGTTTTGGCTGAAAGTGGGAGGTGCGGCCCGGGTGGTGCTGGAGTTGGTGCGGGGCGAGGGCTGTAGTGAGGAAATAGAGACCTCGATCGGGCAGCGGTTTGAGGCGTTTTTTGCGCCGGGCGTGAAGTTTCGGACGGTGGAGGTTCAGGAATGTCGCAAGACCAAGACGGGAAAGCGCAATCCGATCATCTGGGCCTGGCGGGGGCAGGGCGCGTGAACGTGGCTGCGGTGTTTGCGTGCGCTTAGGCTTTCTCTTTTGTCCGGCGCTGGCAGAAAAGCGGTCATAACCAAAGAAGCTGTGCCCCACATGAACCTGATTGATACTCACACCCACCTCGATGGCTTTGCTCGGCGCGGCGAACTTCCGGCGGTGCTCGATCGCGCTCGCGCGGTCGGCGTCACCTCCATGATTTCTATCGGTACCGATAGCGAGGATTGGGCGCTGATTCGCGATCTCGCGCTCGCCCATCTCGGTGTCGTTCACTTCACGGTTGGGCTCCACCCGTGCTCGGTGCGGGAAAATTGGGCCGCCGAGGTCGCCCAAATCGAGGCGTTCTGGTTGGGGGCTGCGGGGGTTGCCGCTAATGGGGCTGAGACGGAGGCAGGCTGGAAGCCTGCGCTACGTCCCGTCGCCCTCGGCGAATGTGGGCTGGACCGGTTTCATTTGCCCAAGGATGACCCGGCCCGGGCTGAACAAATCTTCGCCTGGCAACAGGCCGCCTTTGCCCTCCAGTTGGAAATCGTCAATCGCCTGGGCTGCCCCGTGGTGGTGCATTCGCGGGGCGCGTTTGCCGAGACCGTGGCGATGATCGACGCGAGCGGCGTCGACTGGACCCGGGTGGTGTTTCACTGCTTCAGCGAAGGGCCAGAGGAGATGGCCGAGCTGGTGAAACGCGGGGCCTTCGGGTCGTTCACCGGCGTGCTCACTTATAAGAATGCAGACAACGTGCGGGCGTCGGCGCTCGCCCAGGGGCTCGACCGGCTGATGTTGGAAACTGACGCGCCGTACCTCACGCCGGTGCCGCATCGGGGTAAACCCAACGAGCCGGCGTTTATGCGTCACACCGCCGACTACGCCGCCGGGGTTTTCGGGGTGAGCGTGGAGGCGTTGGCGGAGACGAGCACCCGGACGGCGCGGGAGTTTTTCGGACTTTAACCAACCGGTCGGGCCTAGAAATTACCCTTGGCCGTTGTTGCCTGAGGTGTGGGCGCGGCGTCTCCAGGTGAATGAAAAACGCCCACGTCATTGTGCTTTTCCCGGTGAGACTGATGGTGCTGGCCTTGGTGCTGGCTGTGGTTGGTCCGGCACGGACTGGTGCGGCGCCTGAGATTCGCGAGTGGACCGTGGACGGCGTTCAGCGCGAGGCGTTGTTTTAACGGCCGACCAAAACCACTAACATCGGCGGGATACCGGTGGTTTTCGCCTTCCACGGGCACGGCGGGTCGATGGCGCAGGCGGCGCGCAGCTTTGCGTTGCAGGACCAGTGGCCGGAGGCGCTGGTGATTTATCCGCAAGGGCTCAAAACCCCCGGCCTACTCACGGACTCGGACGGTAAGCGCAACGGCT
>JBILJE010000259.1:0-4495 GCA_044377395.1 Rariglobus sp.
GCGAAATCAAAAACCGCATCCAGAGCGGCTACAACCTGCGCGAAATCATCGACGCGATCGACGGCCTGCGTTTTGCCTCCCAGACCGAAAAGCACGAGCTGTCCCACCTTTACGAGGCGAAGATCAAAAACATGGGCAACGCCGGCCGTAACGGCGGCGAATACTACACCCCGCGCCCGCTCATCCGCGCCATCGTCGCCGTCACCGCGCCCCGCCTCGGCCAGACCATTTGCGACCCGGCGGTCGGCTCGGCCGGCTTCCTCTGCGAGGCCTTCGATTACCTCAAAAAACAGAACCCGCAGCGCACCACCGACCAGGACAGCACCCTCCAAGAGCGCACCTTTTACGGGAAAGAGAAAAAGTCCTTAGCCTACGTGATCGCGATCATGAACATGATCCTGCACGGCATCGAGGCGCCCAACGTCATCCACACCAACACCCTGGCGGAAAACCTCGCCGACGTGCAGGAGAAGGACCGCTTCGACATCATTTTGGCCAACCCGCCCTTCGGTGGCAAAGAGCGCAAGGAGGTGCAGGAAAACTTCCCCATCCGCACCGGCGAGACCGCCTTCCTCTTCCTCCAGCATTTTATCAAAAACCTCAAAGCCGGCGGGAAGGCCGGGGTGGTCATCAAAAACACCTTTTTGTCCAACACCGACAACGCCTCGGTGAGCCTGCGCCAAAAGATTTTGGAGGAGTGCAACCTCCACACCGTCCTCGATTGTCCCGGCGGCACCTTCATCGGGGCCGGCGTGAAGACGGTGGTGCTGTTTTTCGAAAAGGGCGCGCCCACGCGGAAAGTCTGGTTTTACCAGCTCGATCCGGGCCGCAACATGGGCAAAACCAACCCGCTCAACGACGCCGACCTGGCCGAGTTCATCGAGCTGCAAAAGACAAAAGCCGATTCGCCGAAAAGCTGGAGCGTGGAGGTCCGGTCCCTGAGCGCCGCCGAAGGGTGGGATCTCTCAGTGAAAAACCCGGCTGGCGGCGAAGTGGTGGTGCACCGCAGCCCGCAGGAGATCATGGACGAAATCGCCGCGTTGGACGCCGAGAGCGCCGAGGTTTTGGGGAACATTAAGCAACTCCTGAACACCGGGAATACCCATGCCTAAAAAAATCGAAGTCCTCTCCCGCGAAGTCCGCCTCACCGGCGTCAACAACCAGGATTACGTCTGCCTGACCGACATCGCCCGCTACAAAGACCCGGAACGCACGGATTACCTGATTTTCAACTGGCTGCGCAACCGCAACACCATCGAGTTCCTCGGTCTCTGGGAGCAGATCAACAATCCCGGTTTTAATCCCATCGAATTCGATGGGATTAAAAAGCAGGCGGGACTCAACAGTTTCATCCTGACCGCCAAGCAGTGGACCGAGCGCACGGGCGCTATCGGCATCCAGTCCAAGGCCGGACGCTACGGCGGCACCTATGCCCACCTGGACATTGCCCTGGAGTTCGCCGCGTGGATCTCCGTCGAGTTCAAGCTCTACCTCATCAAAGAGTTCCAGCGCCTCAAGGAAACCGAGCGCCAGTCCCTCGGCTGGGACATCCGCCGCAACCTCGCCAAGATCAACTACCGCATCCACACCGACGCCATTCAGACCCACCTGATCCCGCCGGCGTTGGGCAAGGCGCAGACCAGCCTCGTCTATACCAGCGAAGCCGATGTGCTCAACATGGCCCTCTTCGGCCAGACCGCCGCCCAATGGCGCGGCCAAAACCCCGGCGATAAGGGCAACATCCGCGACCAAGCCACCGGCGCCCAACTCGTCTGCCTCTCGAACCTGGAAAACCTCAACGCCCTTTTTATCGGTCAAAGCCTGCCCCAGCCCGAACGCCTCACCCGCCTCAACCAAATCGCGATCCACCAGATGCGCCTGCTCACCGCCGATGCACGTACGCCCCTGCTGCCGGAAGGGAAGAACGGGAAATGAAAACCAGTGAAAACCGAGAGCCCCCATGTGCCGGCCAACAGCAAGGGGCTGCTATGAAGGCGGGGTGGCAGACAAAGAAGCTCGCAGAGGTGTGCCTGATCAAACCGCCGAAAAGCGAAGCACGAGAAAAGGTTTCAGCTTCGTCGCTGGTCTCGTTCCTACCGATGGAAGACCTCGGCATTGATGTGAAACTTGTGCAGGCCACCGTTACGAAGCCGCTTTCGTCAGTCGTCGGTAGCTACACCTACTTTGCTGACGGCGATGTGCTTCTCGCAAAAATCACGCCTTGCTTTGAAAACGGGAAACTAGGCATCGCCTTTGGGCTGGAGAATGGAATCGGCTTTGGTTCGAGCGAATACTTGGTGTTCCGTCCCAACCCAACGGTCAGCAAGGAATGGCTCTACTATTATCTTTCTCGCGAGACGTTTCGGGTTGAAGGGGCGGCACGGATGACCGGCGCAGTCGGACATAAGCGCGTTTCTAAAGAGTTCATTGAAGAGTACTCGATTCCCGTCCCCCCGCTGGCGGAGCAGGAGCGGATCGTGGGGGTGCTCGACAAAGCGTTTGCGGGCCTGGCCACCGCCCAAGCCCACGCCGAACAGAACCTCAAAAACGCCCGCGCCCTCTTCGACAGCCACCTCCACGTTGAACACGCAGAAAAAGCGATGCTGGGAGATTTGGTGAATATCAAAACCGGGAAGCTTGATGCGAATGCCGCCGTTGAAGGCGGAGAGTATCCGTTCTTCACTTGTTCAAGAGACATTTTCGCAATCAACACTTACGCATTCGATTGCGAGGCGATTCTTTTGGCCGGAAATAACGCCGTCGGTGATTTCAATGTTAAGCACTACAACGGGAAGTTTAATGCTTACCAACGAACCTACGTTATCACGGTGAACGAGAAGCGGGGGGTGCTATATCGCTTCCTGTATTTTCAAATGCTCAAGAGCTTGAATAAATTTAAAGCCCAGTCGGTTGGTGCTGGGACAAAATTTCTGAAATTGGGTATGATTAAAGAGCTGGAAATTGACCTTCCGTGCCTTGAGCAACAGCAACGCATTGTTTCAACGATGGACGCTGTTCGTGCCGAAACCCAACGCCTGGCCAGCCTGTACGAGCAAAAGCTGGCGTCGCTGGCGGCGCTCAAAAAGTCGCTCCTCCACCAAGCCTTCAGCGGGGCGCTCTGAACCCAGCCCGACATGAATTGCCCTTCCGCTGCCGCTGACTTCACGCTCACGCCCTGACCATGAGTGCTGAATCCACGCCTACCCCAGCCCCCGGTGGCCAGTTCCTTCTCTACCAGACGGAAGACGGCCGCACTCGCATCCAGTGTCGGTTTGAAAACGAAACCCTGTGGCTGACGCAGGCGCAGATTGCGGAGCTGTTCCAGACCACCCCGCAAAACGTGACGATCCACCTCAAGGGGATTTTCGCCGAGGGCGAGCTGGTGCCGGCGGCAACCTGTAAGGATTACTTACAAGTTCGATCCGAGGGCGGTCGCGAGGTCTCCCGCCAGTTGCGCCACTACCGGATGGAGGTCGTCCTCGCCGTGGGATTCCGGGTGCGCAGCCACCGAGGGACGCAGTTTCGCCAGTGGGCCATGGCCCGTTTGGGCGAGTATCTGCTCAAGGGTTTTACGATGGACGACGAGCGGCTGAAAAACCCGCCGGGCAAGGACCAGAAGGATTACTTTGATGAGCAGCTGGAACGCATCCGCGACATCCGCTCGTCGGAACGGCGGTTTTACCAGAAGGTGCTCGATATTTATGCGACGAGCGTGGACTACGCGCCGAATACGGATTTGTCGCAGCAGTTCTTCGCGATGGTGCAGAACAAGATGCACTGGGCCGCCCACGGTCAAACGGCGGCGGAGGTGATCCATGCTCGGGTTGACGCCGGCCTGCCCTTCATGGGGCTAAAAACGACCCGCCCCGGTGGCATCATCCGCAAGGAGGACGTGTCCATAGCCAAAAATTACTTGGAGGCGGATGAACTCGGTACGCTGAACCGGATCGTGACCGCCTACATTGAGTTCGCCGAGCTGCGGGCACTGCAACGCAAAGCCATGACGATGCGGGACTGGATCACCAAACTGGATGACTTTCTCAAACTCTCGGAGCATGAGCTGCTGGATCATGCGGGAAAAATCACCGCCGAGCAGGCGAAGACGAAGGCGGAGCAGGTATACCGCCAGTATCGGCAACTGTTGGATGCGCAGCCGCGCGCCGTAGATTTGGAGTTTGAGCAGGCGGCGAAGGAACTGAAGCAACTGCCCAAACCGAAGAAGCCCAAGCCTCCCAAGCCATGAACGAAGCCGAGACCCGCGCCGAGCACATCGACCCCGCTTTGAAGGCGGCGGGCTGGGGCGTGGTCGAGGGCAGTAAAATCCTGCGCGAGCACCGCATCACTGCCGGGCGCATCGAGGGCCTGGGCCGACGCGGCAAGGCCGACATCGCCGACTACGTGCTGGTTTTTAACAACACCAAGCTGGCGGTGATCGAAGCCAAGGCGTGGGACGAGGGCCTCACGGTGGGCGTCGGCCAGGCCAAGGCCTACGCGG
>JBILJE010000260.1:0-4453 GCA_044377395.1 Rariglobus sp.
AAGCCGCGAGTCGATCAGCACAAACAGGTGGACGAGGTTTTCGCGTTCCTCGATAAAATCGGCCACCGCCTCGTTGAAATCGGCGCGTTGGGTTTTGGCGATTTTGGCGTAGCCGTAGCCTGGGAAGTCCACCAGGCACCAGTTGGCGTTGATACGAAAAAAGTTGATCAACTTGGTCTTGCCGGGCGCGTCGGAGGCCTTGGCCAGGCGGTTGTTTTCGGTGAGCAGGTTGATCAGGGAGGACTTGCCGACGTTGGAGCGGCCGATGAAGGCGAACTCGGGCAAAGTCCAACGCGGGCTCGTCGCAAGGGTTTGGGCACTGATCTCGAAGACGGCCGTTTTGATTTTCATGAGGCGCAGTCCGACGCGGTCGGCGCTGTATTTCAAGCTCCGCGACCTCCCGTGCGCATGAAAAGGCCCGCTGCGCTCTCGCTTCCCACCCGCTTTTGCCGCGCTTCGTCGAGTCCATCGCCGGCGCGGCCCAAGCGCGCGGAAGCATGCCGGGTGAAATGGCTTCGATTAAGACGTGGCGTGCTCGCGCACTTCTATTTACGTCCTCTCCAAGCCCCCATTTTATGAGCCAAAAATCCGATGGCATGAACTACGCGCCCCAAGGCAAACCTCGCCCCGTGGTGAAGCCCGGCGAATTCATTTTCGCCGCCACCCACCTCGACCACGGCCACATCAACAGCCAGTGCAGCGGTCTGGTCGAGGCCGGTGGTCAACTCAAGTGGGTGCACGACACCGACCCTGCTCGCGCCGAAGCCCTCGCCGCCCGCTTCCCCGGAGCAAAACTTGCGCGTTCGCTCGACGAGATTTTGGCCGACCCTGCCGTGCACCTCGTCGCCGCTGCCGCCATCCCGCATCTGCGCGGCGCGCTCGGCTGTCGCGTGATGGAGGCGGGCAAAGACTATTTTACCGACAAGACGCCCTTCACCACCCTCGACCAGCTCAACGAAGCCACGGCCGTGGTCGCACGTACCGGCCGTAAATACGCCGTCTATTTCAGTGAACGCCTGCACGTTGAGGCTGCCATGTACGCCACCGACCTCGTCGCGCAAGGAGCCATCGGCCGGGTTGTCCAAGTCATCGGGCTCGGCCCGCACCGCCTCAATGCCGCCTCGCGCCCCGACTGGTTTTTCAAAAAAGAGTGCTACGGCGGCATCCTCTGCGACATCGGCAGTCACCAGTTCGAGCAGTTTCTCACTTTCACCGGCGCGACCGACGCCACCGTTACGAACGCGGCCGTGGCCAACTACGCCAATCCCGACTACCCCGAACTGGAAGACTTCGGCGAGGCCAACCTCCTCGGCGACAATGGCGCGACCAACTACATACGCGTGGACTGGCTCACGCCCAAGGGCCTGAGCACTTGGGGCGACGGCCGCATGACCCTGCTCGGGACCCACGGCTACATTGAGCTGCGCAAATACGTGGACATCGGCCGCGAAAAAACCGGCGACCACGTCTATCTCGTCGATGAAAAGGGCGAGCACCACATCCCCGTCGCCGGCCAGGTCGGCTTCCGGTTTTTCGGCGAACTCATCCTCGACTGCCTCAATCGTACTGAAAAAGCCATGACCCAGCGCCACGCCTTCAAGGCGGCCGAGTTGTGCCTGCGCGCGCAAGCCGCGGCGCGCCGCATCGCCGGCTGAGGCGAATTCGCGTTCAAGGTGAGGCTATCTGTAATTGCTGAGGTGATCGAGGGAGGGCCCACCTCCGTGTGGGCTGGTTCGGCACGGACGACACGGAGGTCGTCCCTCCGAGTCCAAGCGTTTAAGTCTCCTCCTCCTATAGAACGCAGGTCGTGTGCGACGAGCCGTGCCTCGCGCACAAAGTACTTCGCCTCCGCCCCAAACTTCCCCTTACTCGCCCCTCCTTCCTAACAACCGCCTCCGTAAACCGCCACGCAGTCCTCCCGTTATCAGGCCTCCTACGCTCGCCCGTTCATCCGATCGGCCACAGTCCGTCCTTCATTCTTTTCGTCCCTACTTTTTCCGCATGTCGCGCCTCAATTTCACCCTCGAAAAAACCGCCCCCGGCTCCAAGGCCCGCGCCGCGCGGTTCACCACTCTCCACGGCGAGGTGCGCACGCCCGTTTTTATGCCTGTGGGCACCCAGGCCACGGTCAAATCCCAGACCATCGACACGCTCAAGGGCGCCGGCTCCAGCGTGCTGTTGGCCAATACCTACCACCTCCTCCTGCGCCCCGGTCCCGAGGTGTTTAAGAAATTTGGCGGCATCCACCGCTTCATGAGCTGGGACGGCCCGGTGCTGACCGACTCAGGCGGCTTCCAGATTTTTTCCCTGCCGCATTCCCGAGCGATGGAGGAAGACGGCGCCAAGTTCAAAAGCTACGTCGACGGCACGGTGCACAACCTCACGCCCGAGCTGAGTATTTCGATGCAGCGCGCCATTGGCAGCGACATCATGATGGTTTTGGACCAGTGCATCCCGTCGACCGCGCCCTACGACCAGGCCGAGGCGGCCATGCACCTCACGCACCGCTGGGCCGAGCGTTCGTTGAGCGCCCGCGGCGACTCGCCGCAAGCCATGTTCGGCATCGTGCAAGGCGCCTGTCACCACGACCTGCGCAAACAAAGTGCCGCCTACCTGCGCGAGCGTCCGTTTGACGGCCTTGCGATCGGCGGGCTCGCGGTCGGCGAGACTCACGCCCAGCGTTACGAGTTCACCCACCTCGTCACCGAGCACCTCCCTGAAAACCTGCCCCGTTACCTCATGGGCGTGGGCACGCCGATCGACATCCTAGAAGCGGTTAACAGCGGCGTGGACATGTTCGACTGCATCATCCCGACGCAGCTCGCCCAACGCGGCACCGCCTTCAGTTCGCACGGCAAGATGCACATCGCCCGCACCGTGTATAAATTTCAGCAATGCCCGCTCGACGCGCGTTGCGGTTGCCCGACCTGCCTGCGCTATGAACGCGGCTACCTTCACCATCTGGTTAAGACCGGCGAGAACCTCGGCTGGCACCTGCTCGGCCAGCACAACATCTGGTATTACCACCAGCTCATGCGCGAAATCCGCGAGGCCATCCTCACAGGCACGTGGCTCGCCTACTACGAGCGTAAGCGCCTCGACCTGGTCCGCACCGACGAGGACAACCCCACTGTCCCCGAGAAAAAGCCCAAGGCCGAACGCGCCCCGCAGCAGGGCGATTACACCATCCATACCTCCGAAAAAGGCTTTTCGAGCATCCGCCAAATCAGCTCCGGCGAGATCATGCACTCGGTTAACCGTCCCGAGGACGAGGCGAAAGCCCTCTATATCGACCAGTCTTATCTGGCGGCGCGGCTCTTGAAACGGGATGCCGAGGACAACTCCGAGGTGGTGCTGTGGGACGTCGGTCTGGGTGCGGCGCACAACGCCATGGCGGCGCTGCGTTGCTTTGAAAAAGTGCTGGCGGAGCATGGCCCGGCGGCGGTGCGCCCTCTGCGCATCGAGAGCTTCGAGTGCGACCTCGACCCACTCAAGCTGGCGGCCAAGCACCCGCATCAGTTCCCTCACCTGCGCCACGGCGCGCCCTACCGACTGCTGGAAAACGGCACCTGGGCGCACGCCTCGGGTTTGCTTAACTGGGAGCTGCGCCACGGCGACTTTTTGACGTTTATCGAAAAAAGTCCGGCGCCCGACGTGATTTTCTACGACCCGTTTTCGGCAAAAACCGACACCTGTCTATGGACGGCGGAGGTGTTTACGCGCATCGCCCGCCAGTGTGGAGGGAAAGCGGCGGAGCTTTACACCTATTCGAATTCGACGGCGGTGCGGGTGGCGTTGTTGACGGCGGGCTTCTGTGTGGCGGAAGGCGCGGGCACGGGCCCGAAGGCGACGACCACGATTGGGTTCACGCAACGGGAGTCGATCGCCACCCATCCGCTCGCGCCCAAGGCGCTGGGCGAAGAGTGGCTGGTGCGCTGGCGGCGCAGCGGCTCAAAATTCCCCGCCAACCTGGCTGAGGCGGAGCAGTCGGCCTTCGCCGCGCAGATCGAAGGCCACCGGCAGTTTTCGGCCTAGGACGGTCGGGACGTACGGTGCTTCAGCCCGCATCGGCGATGGTGAGAAGGATAAGATCCAATCCTGCGGGCTAAAGCACCGCACTACCTCAGTCCTCTGATGGGGTTAACCTGGATTAAGTTCTTCCATCCGGATGCGGAGTTTTTAGCCCCTTCAGGGCCCCGATGAACACGGGTAACCCAAGCTTTGAGGCGTTCCTTGTCCGTCCTCAATTTACGATCCGATACTTTAAATCTTACGGCCTACCAGACCACACGGAGGTGGTCCCTCCCTCTGACTGGTGCCCGCCCCCGGAGGGACGACCTCCGTGTCGTCCGTGATCGCCCTCTCCCCCCGCCCGAATCCGTTATCCGGCAGGATAACGGAACAGGGGCTTGGGCGCGTCGGGCGTCGGCGCGAAGGGCACCACTTTCCAGAA
>JBILJE010000261.1:0-4451 GCA_044377395.1 Rariglobus sp.
ATTTGGTGGTGACGAGGCGGTGGCGTGGATCGATCGGCGTGGCCACGGGGGCGCCAAGGTAAACGTCGCCTAAGGCGAGTACCAGGTAGCTCGCGTCGAAACAAATCCGGTAAACTTCCCCTAGGTTCGGCAGGTCGTTGATGCGGCGAATAAACTCCAGATTGCTCGGGCACCAAGGGGCGTCTTTGCGCACGATCTGCATGTATTTGCGGATGGCGAGCAGGGTGGATTCGTCCTCCCACGACAGCGGCAGGTGGACGATGCGCGAGGGGACTTCCATGTCGTCGACAGGTGGCAGTTCGCTCTCGGCGCGCAGGAGGATTTCCAGCAGGCGTTCGGCGGGCAGGATGCGGTAGTCAAAGTGGATCTGAAGCGAGCGGATGCCGGGGGTGAGGTCGATGAGGCCCTGAATCGGATGGCGTTTGAGCCAGGTGAGCAGCGCGTGGGCGCGCATACGCAAAGCGATGTCGAGCTGGAGCGGGCCGTATTCGACCAAAACGTACGAGTCCCCCGCCCTGCGATAGACCACGGCTGGCGCTGTGGGCCGCGCAGGGAGGGAGTGAAGCACCGCCGGCTCCGGCACAACATAACACAATGGGGTAGTTGTCGGCTTGGCACCAATGTGCGGGTTCACGGCCGACTCAGACAAAGTATACCCCATTATGTTAGACTTTGGCTTGGGGGCTCGTTTGAGGGATTCGACCTCGGCGTCTTGGGCGTAGGCGAGTTCGCGGGCGTGTTGGGCGGTGAGCGCGACGAAGCGGACTTGGTCGCCGGGCTTGAGCTGGCCCATTTTCCAGAGTTCCGCCTGCACAATCGTGAACGGGCACACAAAGCCGCCGCAGCTGGGGCCGTCGGGGCCGAGGATGATCGGCATGTCACCGGTGAAATCCACCGCACCAATCGCGTAGGCGTTGTCGTGGATGTTACTCGGGTGCAGACCGGCTTCACCACCGTCGCGCCGCGCCCATTCGGGCTTGGGGCCGATCAGGCGGACGCCGGTGCGGGCGGAGTTGTAGTGAACTTCGTAGGCGGTCGTCAGCAGGACCTTGATGTCGGCCTCAGTGAAGAAATCAGGCGCGCCGTGCGGGCCGTAAAGTACGCCGATCTGCCATTCGCGGGTCAGCAGTGGCTGGATGGCGGCAGGCAGGCGAAGGTAGCGCAGACTTCCAGTCTGCTTTTCGGATGCAGGCTGGAAGCCTGCGCTACTCCGGACGCGCAGGACGTCGCCGGTGCGCAGGGCGCGGCCGGAGTGTCCACCGAACAGGCCGAGAGTGAAGGTGGACTTGCTGCCGAGGTAGTCGGGCACGTCCAGACCGTGGCGAATCGCGAGGTAGGTGCGCAGGCCGGGGCCATCGATCGAGCCGATGCGCAGCGTCTGGCCAGCGCGGATACGGAAGGCGCGGTGGGTTGCGACCGGTTTGCCGTCGAGCGTGGCGGGCATGTGCGCGCCGGTGAGGGCGACGACGGCGGAGGTGTTAAAGCGCAGCGACGAGCCGTTGACGGTTAACTCCAGTCCGGCGGCGGTGTCGGGGTTGCCGACGAGGCGGTTGGCCAGGCGGAACGAGAGGTTGTCCATCGGGCCGGAGGGCGGCACGCCAACGTCCCAGTAACCGATGCGCCCCGGGTAGTCCTGCACGGTGGTCTGGGTGCCGCCTTCGAGGACTTCGATGGTCGCGGGCGTGTAGGGCAGCGTGGCGAGGTATTTGGTGGTGACGGCGCCGGCGCGGAAACCTTCGCTGGCAATGATCTGACGCAGGTAAGGCAGGTTGTTTTCCAGACCGTAAACGCGGGTGTCGGCGAGCGCTGCGTCGAGGCGGGCCAAGGCGTCGGCGCGGTCGGTGCCGCGGACAATGATCTTGGCGATCATCGGGTCGTAGTAGGCGGAAACTTCGCTGCCGGTTTCAACCCAGGTTTCGATGCGCGCGGTTTTGGGGAAGAAGACGTCGGTGAGGGTGCCTGCGGAGGGCTGGAAGTTTTTCCCAGCGTCCTCGGCATAAAGGCGCACCTGGATGGAAGCGCCACAGGCGGCCGGCGTGTAGGTGCGCAGGTCGAGTTCACCGGCGGCGGCGCGGATCATCCATTCGACGAGGTCAACACCGGTGACTTCCTCGGTGACGCCGTGCTCGACTTGGAGGCGGGTGTTAACTTCGAGGAAATAGAATTGGCCGGTGGCGTTGTCGTAAACGAATTCGACAGTGCCGGCGTTGGTGTAACCGGCGGCGGTGCCTAGGCGGGCGGCGCAGGCGAGCAGTTCGCTGCGCTGGGCCGCAGTGAGGCCGGGCGCTGGGGTTTCCTCGACCACCTTTTGGTTGCGGCGCTGGACCGAGCAGTCGCGTTCACCGAGGGCGACGACGTGGCCGTGGGAATCGCCCAAAATTTGGACTTCGATGTGGCGCGCGTGCTCGACGAACTTTTCGAGAAACACGCCGCCGTCTTTGAAATTGTTCTGGGCGAGGCGGACGACGGAGTCGAAGGCGGTGGCGAGTTCGGCGGGTTTGCGGATGAGCGACATGCCGATGCCGCCGCCGCCGCCGGTGCTTTTGAGCATCACCGGATAACCAATACGGGCAGCTTCGCGCTGGGCGGTGGCGAGGTCGGGGAGGAGTTCGGTGCCGGGGAGTAGGGGAACACCGTGGGCGCGGGCGAGGGCGCGGGCTGAGTGCTTGGGGCCGAGCTGGCGCATCTGCGCGGCTCGGGGGCCGATGAAGGCAATGCCGGCGGCTTCACAGGCTTCGACGAAGGCGGCGTTTTCGGAGAGGAAGCCGTAGCCGGGGTGGATGGCCTGGGCGCCGGTGGCGCGGGCGGCAGCGAGGATTTTGTCGGCGTCGAGGTAACTCTGGGCGGCGGGCGAGGCGCCGAGGTGGACCGCTTCGTCGGCTTGGGCGACGTGGAGCGAGTGACGGTCGGCGTCAGAGTAGACGGCGACGCTGGCGATCCCCATTTTTTCAAGGGTACGGATGACGCGACAGGCGATGGCGCCGCGGTTGGCGATGAGTACTTTGGTGAACACGATTCGGAGTTTTTTAACCGCTAATGTACGCTAATAGGCGCTAATTCGGAGTCGGAGTTTTTAACCACTTATGGGCACTGATGAACACTGATGTCGGAGGACGGAGGAGAATGAATCAGAGAAAGATCAGTCCCAGATGAGGACTTCGACGGGGGTGGGGTTGTAGGCGTTGCAGGGGTTGTTGAGCTGGGGGCAGTTGCTGATCAGGCAAACGACGTCCATGCGGGCAACCATTTCCACGTATTTACCGGGGGCGGAAACGCCGTCTTCAAACTGCAAGCCGCCGGTGGGCGTCACCGGGACGTTCATAAAGAAGTTAATGTTCGCCGGGATGTCGCGTTTGTTGAGCTCGAAGCTGGTCGCGCCGGGCCAGGTCATCAGGCCGAGCAAAAAACTTTGGCGGCAGGAGTGCATGTGGCGGGTGCCGTGGCCGTAACGTACGGTGTTGCTCTCGCAGGCACATGCGCCGCCGAGCGTGTCGTGGCGGCCGCAGGTGTCGGCGGTGATCTCGACGAGGACGTTGAGTTCGTTGGAATAAAGTCGGGTGCCGGTCGTCAGGTAGATGCCGCCATTTTCGCGGATCGTATCCTGGGCGCTGTAGCGTTCGCGGAAGTCGGCGGCGTTGTAGAAAAGGGTGTCGGCGGCCTGGTTGCCCTCAAGGTCGAGGATGCGGAGGGTCTGGCCGGCCTTGATTTCGTGCATCCAGAAATCCCCGGCGGGGATAGTGCGACGGTAGATCGCGGCGGCGGGAGCGTGGGGGGATTCGGTGTAGATGAGGACGGACATGGAGGAGGCGGAGACAGAAGGGTTACACAGAGGGCACGAGAGGTGGCACTGAGGTCGCGGAGATGGAATTAAAGCGCGGCGAGTTCGGCGTTGTAGAAGGCGCGCTCGTTTTCGGGGCGGTAGGTGCGGCAGTAGTCGTCGGCGGGGGGCGAATCGCTGCGGTAGCGCTGGAGTTTTACGGACTTGGGGCCGTAGGTGGGCGAGGTGTCCAGCGGGTGGTGACAGGTCGTGAGGATGACGAGCAGGTCCATCTCGGCGCGCAGGTCGATGAGGTCGCCGCATTGAGCGTGGTTGGGCACGAAGGAGAGGCGGCCGGCTTCGTCAGCTGCAAGTTTGCTGAAGAAGTTAACGTTGGGGACGAGGTCGCGGGCATTGAGGCCGTGTTTGCCCAGCTCGATCAGAAAGTGGTCGCGGGAATTCCGGTGCCAGGCGTTGCGCGCGGTCTGGTAGGTTTTGGCGCCCCACTTTTGGGTGACGTGGGCGGCGGTGTCGTGGCCGCCGAGCGGGTCGTGCCAGCCGAGGGTGTCGCCGGTGATCGAGGCCATCGCACGGCCCATGTCGGAGACGAGAATGAAGCCGGTGGTCAATTTGGCGGTGTGCTGGCCCTTGAGGGTGTCGGCCATGTTATAGCGGTCGAGCAGCTCGTGGCGGT
>JBILJE010000264.1:0-4419 GCA_044377395.1 Rariglobus sp.
AGCGTCAGCGTAAAACTGAGTCTGCGAAAAAAAAAGACCCGACGCGGTCGTCGGGTCTTGAAGCAGTTCACCGTGTTAGCAGGCGAAGTGAGCCTGCAGGTGTTGAACTCAGTGTTTAAAGTGGCGAATGCTGGTGAACACCATGGCCATTCCGCGCTCATCGGCGGCGGCAATCACCTCGGCGTCACGCACGCTGCCACCCGGCTGAATCGCGGCGGTGGCACCGGCTTCGGCGGCGGCGATCAGGCCGTCGGCAAACGGGAACAGCGCTTCCGAAACCACCACCGAACCGTGCAGGTCGAGCTTGGCCTCGCCGGCTTTCCACACGGCAACCTTCGAGCTGTCGACGCGTGCCATTTGGCCTGCACCGACGCCGAGAGTCTGCTCGTTTTTAACGTACACAATGGCGTTGGATTTGACGTGTTTGCACACGCGCCAGCCGAACATCATGGTGTCCCATTCTTCTGCGGTGGGCTGGCGCTTGGTCACGACCTTGAAGTCGCGCGGGTTGCCCAAAAGCTTGTTGCGGTCCTGCACCAGCAGGCCGCCCACCACCGAGCGCACGTCCTGCAGCGAATCGGCACCAAGGCCGTCCTTGGCGATCATGAGGCGCAGGTTTTTCTTTTTGCCGAAAATCGCCAGCGCCTCAGCGCTAAAGCTCGGGGCGATGATGACCTCGGTGAAGATGTCGGCGATCTTGGCGGCGAGGCTGGCCTCCAACGTGCGATTAACGATGATCACGCCACCAAACGGGGCCTGGCGGTCGGTCGAGTAGGCTTTTTCCCAGGCGGTATCCAGATCGTCGGCACAGGCGACGCCGCACGGGTTGGTGTGCTTGAGGATCGCCAGGGTGGGTTTTTCGAACTCACCAATCAGGTACGTCGCCGAGGTGATATCCAAAATGTTGTTATAGGAAAGCTCCTTGCCCTGAAGCTGCTGGAAGTGGTCGTTGAACGTCCCGTAGAGGGCGGCCTGCTGGTGGGGGTTTTCGCCGTAGCGCAGCGACTGGGCTTTTTTGTAGGTGAGCGTGAGGGTTTCTGGCAGACCGCTGAGGGCGTCGAGGCTGGGCTCGTCGGCCTGAGTTTCGAGGTACTTGGCGATGGCGGTGTCGTAGGCGCCGGTGCGTTGGAAAACTTTGAGGGCGAGTTTGCGGCGCAGGGCGGCCAACGCGGCGGGCTCAGCGAAGGCGGCGAGCACGGCGGGGTAATCGTTGTGGTCGACGACCACGGTGACGCTCTCGTGGTTTTTTGCGGCGCTGCGCAGCATGGAGGGGCCGCCGATGTCGATGTTCTCGATGGCCTCCTCAAAATGGACGCCCTTTTTGGCCACGGTCTGCTCAAACGGGTAAAGGTTGACCACCACCAAATCGATCAGGTCGATGCCGTGGGCTTGGGCGGCGGAGAGGTGGTCGGCCTTGTCGCGGCGGCAGAGCAGGCCGCCGTGAATCTTGGGGTGCAGGGTTTTGACGCGGCCTTCCATCATCTCGGGAAAGCCGGTGTGTTGGCTGACCTCGGTGACGGGCAGGCCCTTTTCGGCGAGTAGTTTGGCGGTGCCGCCGGTGGAGAGCAGCTTGTAGCCGTGCTGCTGGACGAGGGCGGTGGCGAAGTCCACCAAACCGGTTTTGTCGCTCACTGAAAGAAGGGCCAGTTTTTGCATAAAAGAGGGTTTTGTGCGGGCGACTAAAAGCAGAGGCAAGCCCTCAGTGGAGATCCCGTGTAGCGTTGTCCATACTCGGTCAATTCGCCTCATCAATTTCGCGGATGAGTCCCGGACTCGCTCCCCCCCCAGACACGCCGCGCGCATTCCGCAGGTTTCAAAATCCAACGCATTGCCCCCTCCTGTTTTAGGATAAAAATTCGCTTGGCTGCCGTTCGCTGGTTCGCCCTAACGATATTTAGAATTACTCCAATTTAGACTTGCGCCTTAGAATCATTCCAATTCGTTGTGGTCTCGTTTTCCTGAACAATGACCACGCCCACGATACACTCCGACGCCCTTGCGCAAAAGCTCGCTGAAAGCGGCCTGCGTAACACCCCGCAGCGCGAGTTAGTCTACGACGCGCTGCTCACCAAGCGCGACCACCCGACCGCCGACGAGGTCTATGCCCGGGTGAAAACCCAGCTTCCCAGCATCTCGCTGGCCACGGTTTACAACTGTCTGGAAACCCTGGTGCAGTGCAACTTGGTGCGCGTCGTGAACTTTGAGCGGGCGCCCACGCGCTATTGCCCGCACCTGCACCCGCACGCGCATTTCCATGACGAGTCCACTGGGGCCACCCACGACATCGAGTTGCCCGACCAACTCTTAGCGTCGATCAAGGCCGTGCTGCCTCCCGGTTACAGTGCCGACGCCGTCGAAATCACCTTTCGGGGGAAACTTCCCTCCCCGCGCTGAACCGCTCACGACCGTACGACTCTAACCCGTTAAATTTCACCTCCACACTTTTCCTACCATGTCCTCCCTCGAAATCCGCGATCTGTTCGTTTCCCTGGCCGCCACTCCTGAAAAGCCCATCGTCAAGGGTCTTAACCTGACGATCAAAACCGGCGAGGTTCACGCCATCATGGGGCCCAATGGCACCGGTAAATCCACCCTGTCCAAGGCCATCGCCGGCCACCCCGACTATGTAATCACCTCGGGCGACGTCCTGCTCGACGGCAAATCGATTCTAGAAATGGAGCCTGACGAGCGCGCCCGCGCCGGCCTGTTCCTGGCTTTCCAATACCCCTCAGAAATCCCCGGCGTGTCCATTGCCAACTTCCTGCGCGCCGCTGTCCAGGCCCGCATGGCCGAGGGCGAGGAGCTCGACGCCACCGGTTACTACAAGCGCCTCTACTCCAAGATGGACCTGCTCAAGATCGACCGGAAGTTCACCTCCCGCTCAGTTAATGAAGGCTTCTCCGGCGGCGAAAAGAAACGCTGCGAAATCCTGCAAATGGCCATGCTCGAGCCCAAGTTCTCCTTGATGGACGAGACCGACTCCGGCCTCGACATCGACGCCCTCAAGATCGTCGCCGAAGGCGTCAACGCCATGCGCGGCGACAAGCTCGGCGTGCTCCTGATCACCCACTACCAGCGCCTGCTCGACTACATCGTGCCTGATTTCGTGCACGTAATGTACGACGGCCGCATCGTCAAATCCGGCGACAAGTCCCTCGCCCTCGAACTCGAAGCCAAGGGCTACGATTGGATCAAAACCGAGCTCGCCGCCGTCTAAACAAAACCTCGATCCGTTAACGCAAAGACGCCAAGGCGCAAGGTCCGATCAAACCCTGCGTTCAACTCTAGCCCGCGCCCGACCTTGCGCCCCTAGCGTCTTCGCGACCTTGCGTTAAAATTCCGATCCCTCAACCACCGCATCCCACCATGTCCGACATCGACACCCTTATCGCCGACGCAAACGCCGTTGAAAACGCCGTTGAAAACCCCGCCGTCGGCATCGACCAAGCCGCCGGCGACTTCACCTACGACATGAAGTATGAGTTTGATGCGGGCACCGGCCTCTCGGAGCAGACCGTGCGTTACATCAGCTCGGTTAAAAAGGAGGCTCCGTGGATCCTCGAGTTCCGTCTCGCCGCGCTGAAGAAGTTCCTCTCGATGCCCATGCCGACGCATTGGGCGACGACGGACCTCAACAACATCGATTTCGACAAGATCCGTTACTACCTCTCGCAGGGCCAGAAGCCCAAGCGCACGTGGGACGAGGTGCCCGACGACATCAAAAAGACCTTCGAGCGTCTCGGTATCCCCGAGCAGGAGCGCAAGTTCCTCGCCGGCGTCGAGGCCCAGTTCGACTCCGAGGCGGCCTACTCGAACATCAAGGACATCGTCGCCAAGCAGGGCGTCATTTTCTGTAACTCCACCGAGGCCCTGCGCGAGCACCCGGAGATTTTCAAAAAGTTCTTCGGCAAGGTCATTCCCACCGGTGACAACAAGTTCTCCGCTCTCAACAGCGCGGTGTTCTCCGGCGGTTCGTTCATCTACGTTCCCAAGGGCGTCAAGGTCGCCCAGCCGCTCCAGGCCTACTTCCGCATCAACGCGGAAAACTTCGGCCAGTTTGAGCGCACCCTGATCATCGCCGACGAGGGCTCCGAAGTGACCTACATGGAAGGCTGCACCGCCCCCAAGTTCTCCACCTCCACGCTGCACTCGGCGGTGGTCGAGCTGGTCGCGCTCAAGGGCGCCAAGATCCAGTATATCACTGTCCAGAACTGGGCCAACAACGTGTTTAACCTGGTCACCAAACGCGGCGTTGCCCACGAGGACGCCGAGATCAAGTGGATCGACTGTAATATCGGCAGCCGCCTGACGATGAAGTACCCGGGTGTTATCCTGAAGGGCAAGCGCGCCCGCGGTGAGGTCATCTCGATCGCCCTGGCCAACGACGGCCAGCACCAGGACACCGGCGCGAAAATGATC
>JBILJE010000265.1:0-4390 GCA_044377395.1 Rariglobus sp.
GCATCGAAGACCCGGAAACACTGCGCAGCAATGGCCGCCTCGCCCTGCTCGCCCTTGTTGTCATCTTCAATTTGGCGCTCGTTCGCGCCAGTTATGCGCTGGGCAGCCTCCCCCTGTTCGTTCACGACTCGTCCGCCGCCTCGTTGCTGCCCTACCTCGCCCCTGTGGCGATCGCCCCCTTGATCGTGGCAATCCTGATCAACGCCGGCTCCGCCATTTTTATGGCCCTTTTCGTGTCGATTTTCACCAGCGTGATTTATGGCAACCGACTCGACCTGCTGGTGCTCACCTTTCTGTCATCAGTCGTAGCCATTTTCTGGGGCATGCACACGCGCAGGCGCGGCAACGTTGTGCGCGCATCCAGTTTCGCCGGCCTGACCGTGGCGGTCTTTGCCCTTTTGATCGGCGTCATCGAGCACCTTGAGCCCCTGACCATCGTCCAACATATGATCACCGGACTTACTACCGGCCTGCTCACCGGGGTGGTCGTCGTCGGCCTGTTACCCGTGCTCGAGGGTCTTTTTAAGCGTACCACCGACATCACCTTGCTCGAACTTACCGACTACAATCACCCACTGCTTCGCCTCATGCAGCTGGAAGCGCCCGGTACTTACCACCACTCCCTCGTTGTTGCACAACTGGCCGAAAACGCCGCCGCCGAGATCGGTGCCAACCCGCTGCTTGCCCGTGTCTGCGCGCTGTTTCACGACATCGGCAAAACCGAAAAACCCGAGTACTTCACCGAAAACCAGCGCGACGGCGTCAACCCGCACGACTCCAGCAACCCGTCGCTGTCCGCCTTGATCATCAAAAGCCACGTCAAAGATGGCGTGGATCTGGCGATCAAGCACAAGCTACCCCGCGCTGTCATCGACGTGATTTCACAGCACCACGGTACCAGCCTGATTCGCTATTTTTATCACCGTGCAGTGAGTCACACTCGGCAGTCGGGTGCCACCGACCACGCCACGCCCAACTCATCGCGCGACCCCCTCACCTCCACTGCGCCAGGGCTCGACGCAGTCCCTGTCTGTGAAACCACCTACCGCTACGATGGACCGCGTCCACGATTCAAGGAAAGCGCGATCATCCACCTCGCCGACGGCGTCGAAGCAGCCTCGCGTTCGCTGCGTAAAGTCACACCGCAGCACCTTGGCGAAATCATCGACCAGATTTTTAACCACCGCATGGAGGACGGCCAACTCGACGAAGCCCCGATCACCTTTGACGAACTCGCCCGAATCAAGACCAGCTTCACCTTCACCTTGCTCAACATGCTCCACGGCCGCGTGACCTACCCCGCCGCCGAGGAACCCGTCGCACTCCAACGGCAAAAGTAACCGCGACCGTTTCTTCAACTCGACCGCCCCCCACCCGCCTTCACTCGCCACGCCCGCCGTAACGCGTCCCGCCCTGCGTCCATGCCCACTCGCCCCCTCGACATCCTCAACTCACACCCGCGCCTGCGGATCGACAAAAAGGCCATCGTCCGCGTCATCGCCACGCTCGACGCCCACGCCGATAAATTTCGCGGCGGCTGTCCCGCCGGCGAACTCTCGCTCGCCTTCATGAGCGACGCCAAACTGGCCCAGCTCCACGCCGATTTTCTCGACGACCCGACCACAACCGACGTCATCACCTTCGAGGGCCAGCCCGAGTTCGGCGTCGCTGGTGAGATCTGCGTTTCCGCCGACACCGCCGCCGCCTACGCCAAGGAAAACGCCCGTGATTTCAGCGAAGAACTGACTCTTTACGTGGTTCACGGCTGGCTGCACCTCGCCGGCTACGACGACCTCCAGCCCGCCAAAAAACGCCTCATGCGCGCCGCCGAAGCCCGTGCGATGAAACTGCTCCATGCCGCCGAAGCGGTCCCGAGTTTTGACTTCAAACCTGCATCCAAAAAGACCTGATTTTACAATCCGAAGATCGCCAAGGTCGTAAAGTGTTTAGCGGCCTTTGAACCTCAAATTCCTTGGATATTTCAGACCGACTCCTCAGCCCTTTGCGTTCTTCGCGGCCTTAGCGTTAAAAAAATCTCCGTGGCCGGCCCTTCCCTCACCACCGACGCCTACGTGCTGCGCCCCTGGCCGCCCACAGACTCCTTTAGAGCTTTTTCCGTCTTCACGCCCGTCCACGGACTGCTGCGCGTCCTCCAGCGTATCCCCAAAAAAAACACGTCCGAGCACCTCGCGCTCGATCTCTTTGACGAGGTCGCGCTCCTGCTCGAAGGCAGCCCGTCGGGGGACGCCTGGTTCGTAAAAGAAGCCCGTTTGCACACCCGCCACGCCGGAATCGGCCACCGTTATGAGTCACTTGTGCACGCCTCAGCCTTTGCCACGCTAGTCACCCGCAACCCCGGCCCCGACGACAGCCACCCTGCCGTCTACAATTTACTGCGCACCGTTTTCACCTCTTTCGCCGCGTCCGACCGCCCCGACATCGTTTACCTCAAAAGCCTGTATTGTTTCGCCCGCGACGAAGGGCACCCCTTGAAACAACACTGGTTTCCCGCACTCCCCGACGCCGACCGCCCCCTGGCCATAGGATTGATCAACCAGCCCCTTGCCGGCCAAACCGCCGCCCCGGCCGACGTTGCCCGCCTGATTGCCGCCCTTGAGCATTACCTCCGCCTCCATACGGAGATTCACCTTTCGTAATGTAATATCCTGGGGTGCTATTAAGGCGCTAATTCCCATTCTACGCTCCAAGCCCGCCAATCCGTGACCTTCGACCTCGATCAACGCACCGCTTCGCTGAGCATCGGCGAATTCGCCGCGTTCACCATCGGTCCGCGCGAACCCTCCGACCACACGCGAAGATGACATGGGGGCAGGCCGTAATGGCGCTTGGTTAGGCACGAACGCCCCGAAGGGGCAACCCATAAAAGCCTAGGGCAACGCCCTAGGAATTAAGGATTAACATTCCCAAGCCCTGAAGGGGCGACTTAACCGGAAACGACGATAACACTCCTTAAATAAGCGCCATTCCGGCCAGTTCCCTTCGGCATTTCCTTAAGTCGAGTTGCTCTCCGCAACCTGTTAATCTCAGGCGAAGGGAGCGTAGGCACTCTTCGTATTGGTTACCATTACGGTCCATGGGCTATGTCAAAATGGTTACCATTATGACATAGCTTTGGCGCGATGCTATGTCTCATCCGAGGTCGGAGACCCGACGCATATGACGCAAGGAGCTTTGCGACCGGAGGAGGAAGCAGGGCGCGTGACAGGGCGGCGGAGTCCGCGACAGAGTCCTGGCGCGCGACGTGCCGCTCGGGATCTTAGGACTTTATGAATACTAAAAACTAACAAACAACGGCCAGACCCCCTCGGCATTACGCCCGGTCCAAGTAGTCGGCATCCGTTTGCCGTTCCTGCCCGAGCAGGTGGGGCAGCGCGTTGAGCGTGCGCTTGCCATGCGACGACAAGGCCCCACAGTTTGGCGTCATGAGCACGCTGACTAAAACCAAAACCCGAGCCCCCAAACCCGTCCGTGTCGTTAAGAAAAAGCTGCGGGCCGCGCCCCACGGTTTTGCCATCAGTGCCGTGACCGGTTTGCCGTTTAAGCCGCTCACGCCCGGCCAAAAACCTATTTCCCGCGAAACACTAAAAACTGCGCTTTCTGCAGCGCTATGAAGCACTTGCTGGACGTTAACGTCCTCGTCGCGCTCGCCTATGGAGCTCACCCCGGGCACGCCCGCGCCGAGGCTTGGCTGGTCGCCCTGCCTGCCAGCGCTCAGCTGGCCACCTGCTCAATCACCGAAATCGGCTTTGTCCGCGTGTCGCTGCAAACGAAGTTGTGCGGCAGCGTGACGGAAGCCAAATCCCTGCTTGCCGCTATGCTCACGGCCGGCCGCTTCACCCGCCTGGTCGATGAACTCGGGGCCAACACCCTCCCGGCCTACGTCAAAACGGCTAAGGAAACGACTGACGGCCATTTACTTGCCCTCGCCAAACACGCTTCCGCCAAGTTGGCCACGTTTGACGACGGCATCCCCGGCGCCGAGTTGATTCGCTAAAAACACACGAAGGGCCGGCAATTAGTGGTTTCCTTGATCTGCGTTCATCCCGCTGCGGTTGGAGCCAGCCGGCCGCTTTTTCCGTCTCGGGCGACAGGTGGAAAGGCCAATGGGGTCGGGGCGTTCCAAGGATACACTGGAGGTAGTTTTGTAAGCGTCTGGCCGGACTTTCAATTACCCACAATTCCGGCACGGATTTCGAATCCGAGTGTGATGTCAACGAGGCGGGAGCGCCCGCGCCACAAAACTATATTGCCTGGGTCAACCGCGTGCTCATCCAACCCCACTGGAGGAAAGACTGTGACCAACCGCTCTGATCCTAACAGTTTTAATAAAAACCCGCCCTGGACCCGTGAGCAAATCCGCGCCGCACGG
>JBILJE010000046.1:0-14747 GCA_044377395.1 Rariglobus sp.
CTTGGCGATGGACCACTCGTTGTCGTTGAGGATAACGACAAGTCGCTTGGTCGAGCTCACCACGTTGTTGAGCGCTTCCATGGTGATTCCGCAGGTAAACGCCGCGTCGCCACACAACGCCACCACTTGCTCGCTGGAGCCGCGCAAATCACGCGCCGTGGCCATGCCTAGCGCCGCGGAGAGCGCGGTGCCGGCATGGCCCGCACCGAAGGCGTCGTGCGGACTCTCGGCACGGTAAAGAAAACCACTGGCACCACCCGTCGTGCGCAAATTTTTAAAAAAATCACCGCCACGTCCGGTGAGCAGTTTGTGGACATAGCCCTGGTGGGAGACGTCGAAAACGAATTGGTCTTCAGGCGTGCTGAACACCCGGTGCAGAGCGATGCTCAGCTCGACGACGCCCAAATTGGGGCCGACATGGCCACCCCTTCTGGAGGTGACCGCTATAATCTCACTGCGCAGTTCAGCGGCGAGCTGGGCGAGCTGCTCGGGCGCAAGGGCTTTGACGTCGGCGGGACCGCGAATGCCGTCCAGTAGACGGGGCGCATTAGGCGCCAAGGCCGAAACGGCAGGAATCGTGTTCATTAACGAAAAAACAGGAGGGGCAATGAAGCCGGTGAGATGCGATTGGTTCGGCAAGGCGGGCTCAGCTTTCGCGTTTGGTCTCGAAGGGCAGCAGGGAAGCGGCTCCATCCTTGGCCTTTTTGAGCTGGTCAATCTTCAGCTCAGCCTCCTTGAGGCGAGCCTCGCAGGTTTTCAGCAAGCCGTTGCCCTCTTCAAACTTAGCCAGGAGCTCAGCCAGCGGCACATCGCCCGATTCCATGGATTCGACGATGGTTTCAAGACGGGCGAGGGCGACCTCGAAGGACGGGACGGACTTGGTTTTGGCTTCCACAAAGGGCCAACGTTGGGAACGCAGTCGGGCTTTTCAACCAAACTTTAGCGAACCTGCTGCCGAGTTCCGCAGAACGGCTGTGCGGGGCATGGGAATGGCAGTATTTGCAGGAAAACAGCCCCCTGTTGATCGGCGGGGCTATTGCTGCGCGGCAGGTTTGGATCCCCACTCAGCCAGAAGATTTCGGGCAACCCGATAATCCGGCATTTTGGCAACCACCTCGCGCAGCACCAGCAATGCTTCGTCCTTGTTTCCTGAAGTGTGTAATTCGCGGGCGACTTCAACCATCTGCTCACCACGCGGAAGGTCACCCGTCACAAAACGGCGCACCACCGAGCGCAGCGTAAGCACGTCTCCGGCGCGAGCATTGAGGCGTACTTCGGTCAGCGTAAGATCCGTTTCCTTTGAGCTCAACCAGTCAGGCTTTGCGCGGCGTAAATCACGGATCGACTGCAATGCACCGGCAAAGTCTTTTGCGTGGGTCAACCCGTCCAGTCGCTTGAAAAAGTCCGCCTCGCTCAGCACCTCCCGCACTGCGATTGCCGCCGTTGAAGTACTCCCCGCAGCGGCGTGCAGCGGATTCGATTGTTGCGGGCTCGGCGGGCGTGCCACCGCCACAGCTAGGGCGGCATCCAACTCCCTGCGCCGCGCCGCAGTGGCCATCGTGGTTTCACGCTCCTTAGTCACAACATCGGAGGCGATTCGTGTATCCAATTCCGTACGCAATGCTTCCAACCCCGCGTTTTTCGGGTAAACGCCTTGGGCAAAAGTGATGAGCTCCCGCGCCGTGGTAAGCCGCCCTGCGCGCTGCAGGTTGCCGACCAGGTTTTTGTATAAACCCAGCGGGAACTGCCGCCCCCGCACCAAACTCACGAGGTTAGATTGCGTACCCTCGGAGGGATCGAGCGCGGCTTGGATTTGCGCGTTCAGCAGTTCATACCACGCGTTCGAGGCCGGGTCTTTTTTAGACGTTGCAGCCAGTTCTCCAAGCAACCCAGAAGCGTCCCGCCAATCTCCTCGGGAAACCAGCGACTGAACCAACGCGCGCCGCAGTGTCGTCAGCTCAAAGCCCTGTTGGCGCGCAAACGCGATGACCTGCTCGAGCAAATCCCGCTCGGCAATTTCGGCCAAGGGCGCGGCCAGCATTTGCAGGTATTGAGCGGTACTTCCAAACCGAAGAAAAAACGAATCGAGCTCCCGCCGCGACTCGTCGTGTTGGCCGGCCAAGACGCGTTGCACGATACCGTAAACATACGTACGAGGGTCGATTGGTGATAATTGGCGAAGCGATTCCAGCGCCTGCCCCATCGCGGCCAAATCCCCGGCCTCCCGTAACGCCCGCACTTGCAACCGCAGAATTTGCGCGTCGGGCTTGGGCCCGATTCGCGCAGCCCAATCGCGCAGAAAACTCACCGCCTCGCCCGGTTTATGGGCAGACAACAGCGCCAGCACACGGAGTTCGCTAATCGCCGGATTGTGGCTCTCACCTTCAGTCTCCGCTAAAGCGACCGCCTCATCAGGGCGCTCGGCGGAGATGAGCGCGCGGAGCTTTTCTTGAATTAACCACCGGTAATCAGCGGCCAGAGCCGGATTATTAGAAATCTTGGCGAGCGCCTGATCGCAGGTGCGCAACCACCACTCAAAATCCTCGGCTTGTGCGGCGACCTTGATCATCGCCTCAACATATTCCCGGCCGGGATAACTCGTCTGTAATCCCCCGTCGTAAACCGCCATCGCCTGCTTGCTCGCCTTCATGGCCAAGTAGAGTTCGGCGAGCACCAAACGCCCCTTGATTTCATCTGGGTTACGGGCAATGCCAACTCGCAACTTGGCCACACCCTCCCCCCAACGCTTGGCTTTGATATCTTCCAGCCCCTCCGCGATCTGTGCCTGTCCGCGAAGTTTCTCAATCCCGCGCCAACGCGTCGGGGAAATCAAATCAGTGTACGTGACGTAGTTGTACGGACGCCGTTCCAACAAAACCCACAACGCGAGCGCTCCGCAGAAATATCCCACTACCGCTAGGATCGATACCCAGGCCAAAGCACCACGCAGGCTGATTACCCAACCGATCCTGCGGCCACCGGGACTGCGCGAATAGCTGCCAAAAAGCCCCAATCGCCATTCGGCCTCTACCTTCGAACCATTCCAGCACAGCCTGATTTTAGATAATTTAGGCACGATTTGAATTCAGCTTCAGCCGCCAAGCGTGCTCTTCGCACCACGCACCGACTCGGCGATGTTTTCCTGATGGGTTTCGAGGTCGCCCTTGTTGGCACTGAACTTCATCGAGACGGTCTTGGAGACGCCGCGTTCCTCCATCGTCACGCCGTAAATCGCCTGCGCAGCCGAGACCGTGCGCTTGTTGTGCGTGATGATGATAAACTGGGAATTATCCACGAACTTGCCCAGCAGGTTGGTGAACCGCCCGATGTTCGATTCGTCCAGCGGTGCGTCGAGCTCATCGAGCAAACAGAACGGCGAAGGTTTCACCATGTAGAGCGCGAAGAGAAGCGCTACCGCCGTCAGGGTTTTTTGGCCGCCGGAGAGCAGCGTGATGCCCTTCAATTTGGTACCGGGAGGTTGGGCGGTGATCTCAATACCGCTCTCCAAAATGTCGTCGGTCATGACCAACTCCAAGTTGGCTACACCACCGCCGAAAAGCGTCTGGAAGGTATAAACGAAGTTCTTCTTGATCTGGTCAAAAGTGATCTGGAACTGCGTCATCGAGGTCTGATTGATCTCGTCGATCGTCTTGATCAGATCGGCCTTGGCGTTGTTCAAGTCGTCGCTCTGGCCCTTCAAGAAATCGTAGCGCTGCTTAAGTTCGGCATATTCCTCGATCGCGCCGGTATTGACCGCGCCCATGCTCGCCAGACGCTGCCGCAAAGCGTCGACCTCGACTTTAATCGAGCTCCAGTCGGCGGATTTTTCCAGCCCAGCCAAATCATCCTCGGTCGGATCGGGCTTGGGCCCTTTCTTCTTGCGGCGTTTGACCGGCGCAGCCGGCGCTTCGCCTTCCACGGGAGGGACGACCTCCGTGTCGTCCGTGCCTGTGGCAATGACGGACGAGACGGAGCTCGTCCCTCCCACGGCAGCGGTAGCAGCCGGCTCGGCGTCCTCATCCTCGTCATCGTCGAGATCGAGCATTTTAAGGTCGGGGGGATCGTCCTCTGAACGCCATAAAATCGCCCGCCAGTCGTACTGGCCGACGCGGATCTGGAACTCGCGTTGCACATCCTCCTCAAGGAACTGGGCGCGGGACTTGTTCTGGGCCAGCGCAACTTCGCAACGGCTGAAATCGGCCTGCGCCTTCTCCGCGTCGGTGCGAATGCCGTCCTGGGAGTTTTCCACCCCGCCTATCTCTCGCTCAACATCCCCGAGTTCGATGCGGATCTGCTCCACCTGCTGTTGGGCCACCACGAGTGTTTCGGCGATCTGCGCGGCGCGCGACTTCTGGTTGCCGCTCTCCACTTCCAGTGAGGCGATCTGGTCGGTCCATACCTCCACTTCCTGCTGGCGCTGCACGAGAATAGCCGAGAGCTGATTCCGACGGCGTTCCATGTCGGCAATGCCGCGGTCAAGGACTTCGACCTTCTGACGGCAATCGGCCAGATCAAGCCGGGCCTGGCCGAGGTTTTCACGCTTCATATCACGATCGGCGCGCAGCTCGGTGAGGCGCGTCTCCATTTCGTTGATGCGGGCGCGACCGGCCTCGACTGCGGCGTTGGCATCGGTGAGCGCGGTGCGGGCGCGCTCGAAACGTGTTTGGGTTTCGTTGCGTTGGGCTTCTAGGCCCTGCAATTCCGATTCCATGCGATTGGCCTTGGTGCCGATGTCGTCGAGAGCACGTTGGGCGTTGCGCTCCTCGGACTGCACGGTGGCAACGTTCTGCGAAGCCTCGAGCACCTCGGCGCGCTTTTCTTCCAGGGCGGATTCGGCTTCGGCCAAGCGCGCGCTCAGGCTTTCGATAACTGCTTTTTGGCCATCGTGCGCGAACTGGTCGTCGGCGAGCAGTCGGGCGGTTTCGCGTATGTCGATTTCGCGCTGGACGATGCTGTTGCTGGATTTTTTCGCGAAACCGCCAAACACCAGCCCGCGTCGGTCAACCACTTCACCCTTGGCCGTGGCCACGGCGAGGAATTGGAAACTCGGATTTACGCCCCAGAAATCGAGAAACGAGTTGAGGTTTTCCGCCACGTAACAGGCTCCAAGCAGCGCGGCGGCCGGGTGCGCCGGGTCGTAGTTAACCAGGGCGGCGGTGGCCGGAGTGAGCCCCGGCGGCAGCGCGGTGACATTGGAAATCTCGGACTTGAGATTAGAGATTTGCAGAACGGCCGCGCCGATCTGCTCGGCCTCAAGCTGGGCGAGGATTTTTTGGGCGGTGCCGACATCGGCCACGTTAATCGCCTCGACGGCGGACCCGAGCAGGGCTTCGACGGCCTTGGCGTGGGCGGGCTGGATTTCGAGCCCCTTGGTGATGGGCGTGGCCGTGGATTCGCCCAGGGCAGGCGCGAGGCGGCCTTGGAGAATCGCTTTTGCGCCCTCGCCGAAGCCCTCGAATTTTTCCGCCAACTGCTTGAGCAGGTTCAGCCGCGCGGTGCGCTGGGCGAGCTGGCGGTCGATATCCTGGAGTTTTTTCTGCCCGTCGCGGAATTCGCGGGTGAGATCGCCGATCTGGATCTGTACGTCCTGCGTCTCCTGGTGGGCGCGGGCTTTGGCGACCGTTGCCTCCTCCACTCGGGCGCTGAGCTCGGAGAGTTGTTGCGCGGCCGAGGACTGCTGCTGGCGCAGACTTTCCAGTTCGCTGGCGACGGATTCGTGCCGGTGGGCCGAGGTTTTTTGGTCGACCTCGTAGCTGGAGCAATCGGTGCGCAGGCGGGCCACGTTGCTCTCAAACTGGAGGATCTGGAACTTGGTTTGCTGCAACTCCTGCTCGAGCTTGGTGGCTTCGGCCTCAACCACCGCAAGCTCGCGGTTGCGGTCTTGGAAAACGGCGTCGGAGCCGCCGAGCAAGGCCAGTTGCATCTGTTTGTCCTGCGCGCCGGTGTCGACCTGCGACGACAGCTCGTGGAGCTGCATATCGAGCTCGCCCAGGTTGGCGCGCGAGGCCTCCAGGCGGTCGGACAGCCCGGAGCGTTTGATGAGCGAAAGGTTGGCGGCATTCTCGGCCTGTTCCTTTTCCGAGCGCAGATCGAAAACCGCCTGCTGGGCCTCCTGAACGCGCTGGTTGAGCTGCGTGCGACGGGCCTTCTGCCCCTCCAGTGCGGACTGCTGCTGGTGCAGGTGGGTGCGACGCGTCTCGGCGGCGGCGCGCAACTGGATGACCTGCTCCTCCAAATGCGCCAGGGTCGTGCTGACCTGCGCGTAGTTGTAACCGTGATGGGCCAGCGCGAGGTGGCGCAGGCGCCAGATGAGTTTTTTATAACGCAGGGCCTTGGTCGCCTGCCGACGCAGCGAGCCGATCTGGCGGGCGATTTCCGTCACCACGTCGGCCACGCGGACGAGATTGGCATCTGTGAGCGTGAGCTTGGACAAGGCCTCCTTGCGCTGGGATTTATACTTGGTGATACCGGCGGCCTCTTCAAAAACGGCGCGACGCTCCTCGGGTTTGGAGGAGAGGATTTGGTCAATCTGGCCCTGGGCCATGATCGAGTAGGACGTGCGGCCGATACCGGTGTCCATGAACAGCTTTTGAATGTCCTTCAGGCGGCACGGCTGGCCGTTAAAAAAGTACTCGCCCTGGCCGTCACGGTGGACCCGGCGCATGATTTCGATCTCGTGAAACTCGCTGCCGAGCTGTTTTTCGCAATCGGTGAGCAACAGGGAAACCTCGCACATTTGGGCGGGCTTGCGGGTGTCGGCGCCCTCGAAGATAACGTCCTGCATCTTGCCGCCGCGCAAGGCCTTGGCGGACTGCTCGCCCAGCACCCAACGGATGGCGTCGGCCACGTTGGATTTACCGCAACCGTTGGGCCCGACGATAGCGGTCACGCCGGGTTCGAAACGCAGAGTCGAAGGGTCGGCAAAGGACTTAAAACCGTGGAGCTTGAGGGCCTTGAGATACATGAAAAGAGACGGGCATTCAGACGCCACCCCCGCCTGCGGCAAACGCAAAGTTTGGAGACCTTATTCACAACATCAGCAGCGGGCATTGCCGCCAATTGGCCTAGCGGGGAAACTGATTACGTCTGGCGTCGCGTCGCCATCGCTGCATCTTACCGGCTGATTTAAGCCCTCCCGACTCCTGCATGAAACCTACCCTGAAGCTGCTACTCACACTTTCGCTCCTCACCAACCTTGTGCTGCTCAGCTACGTGGCGAAAGACTCGCTCCGAACCGGAGACTCACTACAACCGCCGAACTCTGGAGGTGCCGCGGCTTTGACGGCGGACAAGACCGAACGCAGCTCAGCGAAGGCGCCTATTTGGCAAAACTTGGTCGCCGGAGTCGCGCCGGCCCAGTGGACCCAGACCCTGAAAAACGCCGGTTTTCCCGACAAAATCATCCAAGCGATCGTCGCCGCGCAGATTCATGAACAGTTCGCCGCCCGCCGCACAGCCCTGCAACTCAACGATACGGCCCAATACTGGAACCAAAACTGGAACAATTGGTTCAGCGGCGATGCCAAAACGCGTACCGCGTTACGCGCGCTCTGGAAAGAGGAACGACAAGCCATCAAGACCGCGCTCGGTGATAGTTATAACGAAAGTCCTGAGCACAAGAAAATGTACGAGCGCCAATTCGGCCCGATCACCAAGGAGAAGATCGACGCGCTGCAAACCATCACCGAGGACTACCAAGAACTCACCTCGGAAATCTACCAGACCGCCAACGGTTTCATGCTGCCCGAAGACCGCGAAAAGCTCGCCTTCCTCGAAAAGGAAAAGCGCGCCGATATGGCCGCACTCTTAACCCCGCAGGAGCTGAGCGACGTCGAAGTGCGCTCCTCACAGACCGCCGGAACGCTCCGCCATCAACTCAAAGCATTTGGCCCGTCCGAGCAGGAGTTTCGTGCCATTTTCAGCCTGCAACGCGATTTCGAACTTCAGTTTGGCGACCGCCGGTCCAGCACCAACGACGAGGCTGCGCAAAAGCAGCGCAGCGAGGCCGAGGCCGCGCTACAAAACCAGATCCAAGCCAGCCTAGGCACCGCCCGTTACACCGAATACCAGCGGTCAAAAGATGGTAACTACCAGCAAATTTCCAGTCTGACCGAGCGTCTCGCGCTGCCAAAAGAAAACGCGATCACCGTCTACGAACTATCCAAGGATGTGCAAAAGCGAACCCAGGAGATTCGCAGCGATCCCAACCTGAAAGGCGAGGCCCGTAACACCGCGCTCACCGCACTGGCCAGCGAGGTCACCGCCAAAGTCACCGCCGCCCTCGGCGAAACTGGGTACGCGGCGTACAAGGAAAACGGTGGCTATTGGCTGCAAAACATCGCGCCCCGGCCCAGCCCGAAACCGAAGACTCCGTAGCCACGGGCGGCCCCGCCCGCTCTTGGTGAGTGCCACATTTCGGATCTTCGCACCACACTGGCACGCTGCATTTACCAGGCGGAAATCCGCCGGTTATCCGCTGGGATTAAATGTAGCGTTGCCGACCGCCTCCGCGCCCTGCAAGTTGCGCCTTTATGACCGTTGAGACCAACGCCACGCCCGCTCCTGCCACCCCCAGTGATTTCATCCGCGACATCGTCGCCGACGACCTCGCCGCTGGTCGCCACCAGAAGATCGTCACGCGTTTCCCCCCCGAGCCCAATGGCTACCTGCACATCGGCCACGCCAAGTCGATCTGCCTGAACTTCGGCATCGCCCGCGAAAATAACGGCACCTGCAACCTGCGCTTCGACGATACCAACCCCGCCAAGGAGGAGCTCGAATACGTCGATTCCATCACCACCGACGTCAACTGGTTGATCGCCGGCTGGGCCGATCACTGCCTAGGCGTTAAAGCCAAGGGCTCCCACCCCGCCCCCCAAACCATCAACGGCCGCCCCGACCACTACATCGCCTCGATCGAACGCTCATCGCCTAGCCCTCAGCTCTCAGCTACCGCCGCCAACGTCGAACCGTTTTTCGCCAGCGACTACTTTGAACAACTCTTCGCCTACGCGCTCACCCTGATCGAAAAGGGCAAAGCCTACGTGTGCGATCTGAACGCCGAGGACACCGAGGCCTATCGAGGGTCCCCTGAAAAACCCGGACAGGACAGCCCCTTCCGCAACCGCTCGGTCGCGGAAAACCTCGATCTGTTTCAGCGCATGCGTGCCGGTGAGTTCCCCAACGGCGCCCGCTCCTTACGCGCCAAAATTGACATGACCGCACCCAACATGTGGCTGCGCGATCCCCTGCTCTACCGTATCCGCCACGTAGCCCACCACCACGCCGGAGACAAGTGGTGCATTTATCCGCTTTACGACTACGCCCACTGCCTGAGCGATTACCTCGAAGGAATCACCCACAGCATCTGCACCCTCGAATTCGTCGATCACCGCCCGCTCTACGACTGGGTTTTAGAAAGCCTCGAACTGCCCCGCGCCCTGCCCCACCAGTACGAGTTCTCCAAGCTCATCCCTGGCTACATGATCGTTTCAAAGCGCAAGCTGCTCCACCTCGTGACGGGTAACGTGGTCACCGGCTGGGACGACCCGCGCATGCCGACGATTTCCGGCCTGCGCCGCCGCGGTATCCCTGCCGCCGCCCTACGCAAATTCGTAATCGGCGCCGGCGTCACCAAGTTCGACGCCCTCACCGACATCGCCGTCATGGAACACGTGGTGCGCGAGGAGTTAAACACCCTCGCGGTGCGCCGCCTCGGGGTGCTCCGCCCGATCAAGATCGTCCTCACCAACCTCGCCGAGGGCGAAGTCATCGAGTGCGACGCCACCAACAATCCCCAGGACGAAATCCTCTCCACTCGCAAAGTTGCCCTGACCCGCGAGGTGTTCATCGAAAGCGACGACTTCGCCGAGATGCCGCCGCCCAAATACTTCCGCCTTAAGCCGGGCGGCGAGGTTCGCCTTAAGTACGCCTGCATCATCAAACTCGACGAGATCGTCAAAGACGCCGCCGGAGCCATCACCGAGCTGCGCTGCACCGCCGACCTGACGACCCGCGCCGGCGGCCCCAACTCCGACAAAAAGGTCAAAGGCACGATTCACTGGGTAAGCGCCAGCCACAGCATCGCCGCCGAGGTGCGTGTCTACGACCGGTTGTTCACCGTTGCCGAACCGGGCGCGGAGGAAGACTTCATGAAAGTGATCAACCCGCACTCGCTGGAAGTGATCACCGCCCGTTTGGAATCCTCTTTGGCGACGGCGACACTCGACGAGCGCTTCCAATTGGAACGCGTTGGCTACTTCGCGTTGGACAGTAAAGACAGCGCCCCCGGCAAGCTGGTGTTTAACCGCACGATCTCGCTCAAGGACACTTGGACTAAGAGGTAACTGAACAAGTTTGCCAAATTGTCACCTCACTGACGCAGCACCGTCACACAACGCCGTTATGATGAGTGCACTATGTCAACCCCATTGGATTTTCGCCAAGTTTATTGCACTCAAAACGCCATAACCGAAGCCGATTACGCAGAACACCTTCTGCATCGAGTTCTACCTCCTCACGCCCGTATATTCCGCGCCATTTCTCTGTTCACTTTACAAAACAGAAACTACTTCCGGGCCGACTTTGATTTTATTAATGATATCGGCTGTTTACGGAATTATCGGGACTACAACCAGTCGGTGGACGAATTCGTCGTTCATCCCTGGAACAAGCGCACCCTGTTGCGCGGCCTGCTGAGAATGCGTGTGAGCACGAGCCGCGTGCGCCAGATCGTGCGGGAGCAGCTTAAACCCAAAGCCAAAACCGAGCCGCAATCCTCCCTGGATCAATCCAGCGCTCCGGCGATCCTCAGCACCGCCACCACCGTCGCCGCAGCGCTTCCTACGAAGGACGTTCTTACCGAGGTGCACAAAGACCAGATCAAGGAGCGACTTGCGCAGATTACGCCAGCGCCCACCCTGCCGCCTCAACAGCCGGTGAGCCAACCCGAACTCTCGCCTGCCACTTCAGGTCAAACGTATAGACTTCAATACGCCCAGAGGAATGCGCGGAGCCGAACCGCGACCCTGCACCAAGGCCAGTCGCGGGCCGAAACGGAGGCGGAGATCGACGTGCTGCGCGTGATCAACGAACGACTGAAAAGCGACCTAGAGAGAATGACTGCCCAACGCGACATCCTCAAACAGGCCGCCGCCATTCTGGCTGCTCCGTAAACGACCGGGCAAAAGTAGCGCGGCCTTCCAGTCTACGCCAGGGTATGCTGCGCCCGCGTCGGCCCATTGGCCGCGAAGGAGCGCAGAGAACGCGCTGAAAAACGGAGGATTGTTGTTTGTGATCCTTCGCGTTCTTTCTCGGCCAAACTGCCTTGGTTGTTTCGGAAAGCAGACTGGCAGTCTGCGCTACTTTTCGGCGAGCCAGCCCACACGGAGGTGGGCCCTCCCCGATCCCCCCGGAGGGACGACCTCCGTGTCGTCCGTGTTCACTACTTCGCTTTTGTCTCGGCGTAGGCCTCACGGGCGCGCTGCAGCTGCATGGCGTTAAACGCCTGATAACCAAACATGGCCTTAAACCGTTCATCACTGGCCTCGGCACTCATGGCCCAACGCTCGGCAGGTGTCAGATCAGGGCTTGCGACTACGGCGGTCACTGCGTTCGGCGACATCGGCGAAGTCTCGGTCAGGAAACTCTCCCCGAGTTGCACCAGCGCCCGCATTTGTTCTGGCGTGAAGGACTGCGGGTAAGCGGCGGCAACCACAGCAAGTGGCACGGGCGGAGCTTGCTCGCGTGCGCTCGCCACAGCCGGCGCACCTACTGCAAGGACCTCAGTCGTGTTCGCTCGAACGCCTGCCGATCCGCGCAAAGGCAACCCTGACTCGGTTGAGCCCCCACCTTCAGCCAAACTTCTGCGTGGCAATGTCGCCGACGGGGTCGCTTGAACCGCAACTCGAGAACGGACGTCGTCACTCAACCGGCCTGCTTCAGTAGAAACCGCCGAACCCACCGGACGGGTTTCCCGCAGTACGGCCTGAACAACGTGCTCCCGACCGGTGCGCTCGTTCGTTTCGGTGCCTACCACCGAGCGCGATGATACCGGACTTACCGTGCGTGTTTCGCCGCGCGCATCCCCCTCAGCACCGGCGACTCGGATGGGACGCTCTTCGTTGGAACTCGGTGCAGCGGACGGATCGGACGGCGCGCATCCGGTTAACAACAACCCCAGTGGCAGAACAAGTATAAGCGACCTACGTAATACCCAGTCGTTTTTAAGGTAAGCTGAATAGGCTGGGACGGCCAACGCTAGATCTGTCGACTGGGTGTAGGGTTGGCCGTCCCGGCCAATTTGCCGCATCTTAATCGCTAATTGGGATGAGCTCATGACGAGGGTGTCTTCTGTTGAGGTTGAACGGGCGGTTGAACCGTGGGCACAGGTGCAGCCGGCTTCGGTGCCCAGGCTTTGCGCAAAGCCAAAGCCGCAACGTCTTCAGGCGCACGCCGCAGGACCTCGCGCAGCAGCAATTCGGCCACTTCAAGCCGACCGGCCGCATGCGCTGTTTTCGCCAGTTCGCACACGCGCTCGTTACGGGTAGAACGGTCAAAACGCAGATAAGTGCGCACCACCGACTGCTGCTGAAGCCGGTCGTCTTGGCTCAACACCAATTCCAGCTCCATCAAGTCAACTTGCTCCGCTACCCCCGGTAACCAAGACGGTTCACTGCGGCGCAGGGCCTGAACTAGCCGAAAGGCCGCCTGCCCCTGCCCGGCATCATTTTCTTTTTTGAACATCTCGAAGAACGTGTTCGCATCGGGAAACGATTCGGTGGAACTGGACTGGCGCACGAGTTTGGCCGCCTCAGTCGCGGCCGCCTCCGTTGCAGCAATCGCGGCGAGGTGGGGGGCCAGCAGCACGCGACGTTCTTCCAGTTGCACGCTGCGCGGAAAAGCGCCCTCGGCCAACGTCAGCACGTCGTTCGCCACAGACCATTGCTTGGCAGCGAACAGACAGTCGAAATACTGATTATAGAGCTTAAGTCGCCCACCGTAGCGACTCACCCGGTCCAGCAGCGCCACACGGGATGCGGCGACATCTTGACTGCACACGGCGATCAACGGGCCGGCGGTTTCATTAAAAACGCGCACGTCCGCAATCAGGGTTTTGGTGCGGGCGGCCAGGGACTGCTGGGTGATTTTGGCACCGGCCCAATCGGCGTTGTCCAACTGGCCCAACAAGCGGCTGAACAGGAGCATTTGGGTGTCAAAACCGTGCTCGCGCATGACCTGCTCCAAGGGCACGAGAAGCTCCAAGCGCCCGGTGCGGCCGATGTCGCGCGCCAGGGTTTCGAGGGTCGCGGAATCACTGTTAAAGCGCTGAAGGCAGTCGTCGAACGCGGCCCGCGCCGCCTCGGTGCGGTTGGCGAGCAGGTTTTGCACAACACCCATGGAGGCAAAACTGGGGTTGGTGGGGTTGCGGTCCTTGAGCCGCTTGAGCGTGGCGTCCATCTCCGCAAACTGGGCGGCCTGCCGGTACAGCCCGACAGCCATCGCCACGGGCACCTCGGATTTTGGCTCAACCGCCAGCCAAGTTAACACCTCCGGAATCGCCGCAGCGGCCCCCTGAGACTTCAACATCGCCTGGGTGCGGATGCGGGCGGTGAGCTCGGCTTGGGGCGGAAGCAACGCCTCCACCACCGCGATCGCCTCGGCCGGGCGCGCCGTCTCCAGAAGCGTATCAGCCTCAATGCTGGCCAAAAACCGAAGGTGTTCGTTGCGACGTTTATCGTCGGCGACGAGCTCCCGGGCGCGGCGAACAAACTCCAGCACACGCTCCGGCCGGTCGGAGTCCTTGATGTAGGCGACCGCCGCCCGGTTAAAATCGAGCCCCGGATCGCCGTGCTTAAGAGCCTCAAGCAGAAGGCCGTCGGACTGATTACGCCGCATGCCCGCCAGGTACAAGGTGGCCAACTGGATGCGGGCGGTGTTATCCTTGGGATAGCGGTTTAACCCTGCACGCAAAGCCCCATAGGCGTCGGCAAAATTACGCGCCGCAAAATCTTCCTTGGCCTGGATGAGCACCGCTTGGCCTCGCAAAGCCGAGATTCCCGACCAGCGCCAAGGCAGAGCCAGATCGGCGTACTGCACCTGGTTGTGCGGCTTTTTTTTATAAATCGAATAAAGGCCACCGGTGACGGCCAGGTGCGCGGTTAACAGCAACACGAGGCTCCAGCACAGAAACCCGCGCACACTAAGTATGATACAAAACGGGTAGTTGCCGGCGGAGTCACTGATAGGAACGTAGTATTCGCCCGTGGAACTGGATTTAGCCCGTCGGTAAAAACAGATCAAGCCGAGCAGCCAGGGTGCGGGGGCCCAACGCGGCATGCCCCAAACGAAGCTCAAGCGGGCCGAGGCGGCAGAAGAGGGAATAGGGATCGGCGCTACGGTTGCCATAAAGAGACCAACCTAGGCCGCCCCCCGCATGCGTCGAGGGGGCTACATTACGTTCAGGTGACTTTTCCGTCCGCAACCAAGCCGTTTTAGCCGCGAAAGAACGCAGCGAACGCATAGAAAACAGGCGGATTGATCTTTGAGCTCTTTGCGTTCCTTTGCGGCTAAACTGCTTTGGGGGTTTTGGAGCATACTGGAAGTCTGCGCTACTATTGCGGCGAGCCAGCCCACACGGAGGTGGGCCCCAGTGCTGTCCCACTTAACGGCATATTGGTATGCGTAAGTGGATATATATTATTGGCTTGCGCGTAAAAAAACCTGCACGCATATGGTGCTAAATTGGG